>NZ_DHEI01000162.1:53396-92410 GCF_002399805.1 Flavobacterium sp. UBA4854 | reverse complement strand
AATAAAAATTGACGGAATCAATCAAACCTTTTTTATGCAATTTGATTCGGGTTCGTCGACAACAGTTTTCTACAAAAAATCATTAGAGTCGATTGCTAAAAAGTTTCAAAATCAGCTAAAAATTGATACTAAAAACAATGAAATTTCAAGTTCTTTTTCAATCGGAAACATGAAAATTGTTTCCAATACTTTTGAAGTTTTGAATTATGGAGAAGAAATCAGTTTTGATAATCCAAATGCTGAAAATAGTATTGGAACAATTGGAACCGATTTATTAGAAAAACGAATTACGGTTTTAGATTTCAAAAACAATCAATGTTCATTTATAGAGAAAATTCAAGAAAATGATTTTTCTGATTTTGAATTCAAAAAACGCAAAATTTTAATTCCCTCAATTATAGAAAATGAAAATCTAAAACTATTATATGATTCTGGAACAAGCGGTTACGAACTGATAACTACAAAAGAAATTTGGCAGCAATACAGACTTAAAAACAGCGTATTAAAAACCGAAAAAGGAAATTCTTGGGGAAATACATTGCATGTTTATTCTGCTTCCGCGAAAAAGAAAATACAATTTGATAAATTGATTTTGAACCTTTCTGAAGTTACGTATATAGAAGGCACTTCAGACCTTCAAAAATTCTTAATGAAGCGTTCTGGAATGCAGGGAATGATTGGCAACAAACTTTTCCTCAATCACAAACTTATTTTGGATTGTAAAAACGAAAAAATTAAATTAGAATAAAAGTAAAATTTTGCAATACTAAACTGTTTTAAGAATTGATTTTAATGATGTTTTTAACATTCTCAATAAAACTTTCGGTGTCTTTAATTTCTTGTTTTATCAGCTGGTGATGTTCAGACAAATTGTGCTGTTCCATCATATCCTTTTTAAGATATTTAATCATCGATTCTAGACTTCTCACATCGTTTTGATCTTGTCTTTTTAATTCGCGTTGTTTGCTTTCCAGATATTTTAAAGTCTCTTTTAACTTTTGAACGTTTAATTTCCCCAACCTATTATTTTTAATAATTTATAAAAAAACAATAGCCAAAAATGCGGTAAGATTCAATATGCTCCAAAAACCAATACCATTCGAATTTACCTCATTCCTAGCCATTGTTACCGATATCTACGTGCAAATTGATTTTTTGGATTTCAGTTTTTTCAGTTTTTTTAAACAATTCTTTTTAAACAAAACAAACACCTGTTTTTCAACACTTTAATCAAACAAATAGAAGAGAGAAAATTTTTATTTTTTGTAATGAAGACAAATTGCTTATCAAAAACACAACTTTCAGAGCATCAAAAAGTTACCTAAAATCAGCTAAAATTGTGAATATCTATTTAAAGTTTTAACTGTTTATTTTGCAGTATAATCTATCTTTGACATCCTTAAAAATTAAATAAAGAGATGAGCGCAATTTGGTACGAATGCAAAGTAAAATATAGAAAAACAGATGAAACTGGAGGACAAAAAGTTTTAACCGAGCCTTATTTGGTTGATGCTTTATCTTATACAGAAGCTGAAAAAAGAATGACTGAAGAAATGGCTGCGTACACTAGTGAAGAATTTAAAATCACAGCTATTAAAGTGGCAAATTATGCCGAAATTCATCCTTTTGAAAATGCAGACAGATGGTTTAAATCTAAAATCACTTTAATTGCTTACGATGAAGAAAGTGGAAAAGAAAGAAAAACAAGCATGTATATGCTGGTTCAAGCAAATGATGTTCGCGAAGCTTATGACAACACGCTTCATATAATGAAAAATACAATGGGAGAATATTCTATTCCTGCTATTTCAGAAACGGCAATTATGGATGTTTTTCCTTATTTCAGCGGTGAAGAGGGCGAAACAGAAATGTTGGAAAGATTTAATACTTTAAAGGCTTCTAAACCAGAAAAACCAGAAGCAGAAATGATTGACCATATGGAATTTGAAACTGCTGTCGAGGAATAATATCCTAAAAAACATAAAAACGAAAAGCTTCAGAATAATCTGAAGCTTTTTTTATTTTGGCCAATTTTAATAAAGCATTTTTGCCAATGGTGTTACTGCCGAAGCTGATTTGGGCAATAAAGCTGTTAAGGCATCAAATTGTGTCGGACTAATATTTTTTTTCATTTTGGATATAAAAGACTCTCTTGTGGTAGTCATTTTAGAAGTATAACTTGCTTTGTCTGTAGCCATTGTAGGCAAAATATTCTTCTTTTTATTTAGAGTTTCATTTACCAATGAATTTACAACCGGTTTTTGAGCATCGGTTAATTTCAATTTTGGAGAAAGTACTCCCATAACCTGATTCGCGATACTAGCAGCATCAAAAGCGGGTACTGCCGTTGTCGATGCTTTACTGGCCGCTTTTGTAACGTCTCCTATGCTTTGTGCATTTGCAAGTGAAATTGTCCCTAAAAAGACAACTAAAATCAATAATTTCTTTTTCATGGTATTTGCTTTTAAAGTTATTTGCTTCATACTAAAGGTAATAAAAATGTTAGTCCAATTCACATTTTAAAACCTTAAACACTTAAATATCTGAACTTTAAACCATTTAATCCCGAAATATTTCAGATGTTCAAAAATCAAAATAAGTTCTATCTTAGCTACAGAATCATCCGTTGATTTAAAACCACTTGCAACCTAAAAGTCAAACGAACCCAAAAGCCAAAATCTACATGACCAAAAAAAACCTGATTTTATTCGGATTTATAATTCTAAAATTCATTCTGCAATATGTCTTAATCAGTCCCGAATATGATTTGCAGCGCGACGAATATCTACATCTGGATCAAGCAAATCATCTGGCTTGGGGTTATTTATCTGTTCCTCCGGTTACGTCTTGGTTTTCGTATACTATTCTTTTGCTTGGAAATTCGGTTTTCTGGGTAAAGTTTTTTCCTGCTCTATTTGGTGCTTTAACGCTTTTAATTGTCTGGAAAACTATTGAACTTCTCAAAGGCAATCTTTACGCTTTAATACTCGGAGCTTTGTGCGTTTTGCTTTCATGTCTACTGCGATTAAACATGCTCTATCAGCCAAACTCGCTCGATATTTTATGTTGGACCGCACTTTATTACGCTTTAATTCAATATCTGACTTCAGAAAATACAAAATGGCTTTATTTTGGCAGCGTAGTTTTCGCTTTTGGTTTCTTGAATAAGTACAATATCGTGTTTTTATTACTCGGATTAGTTCCTGCTATTTTGCTTTCTAAGCAAAGAAAAATGCTAGCAAAAAAAGAATTTTATTTTGCTCTAATTTTAGGATTGGTTCTAATTCTACCCAATTTGTATTGGCAATACAGCAATCATTTTCCAATTGTGCACCACATGAAAGAATTGGCGAAAACGCAATTGGTAAATGTAGATTTAGGTGATTTTCTAAAAGAACAAATTCTATTTTTTATTGGCGGATTATTTGTGATTCTAGCTGGACTTTATACGGTTTTATTCTATCAGCCTTTCAGAAAATATCAGCTCTTTTTTGCATCATTTGTTTTCACACTTTTAATTTTTATCTACTTCAAAGCAAAAGCCTATTACGTGATTGGATTGTATCCTATTTACCTTGCTTTTGGAGCCGCTTATATTTCAGAAATGATAAATAACGGATGGAAACGTTTTTTAAAACCTATTTTCATTCTGATTCCGCTATTGCTTTTTATTCCCATTTATCATGTTGCTTTTCCAAATAAAAGTCCAGAATATATGGTTGCACATTCAGAACCGTACAAAAAACTGGGACTGCTTCGTTGGGAAGACGGAAAAGATCATCATCTTCCTCAGGATTTTGCCGATATGCTAGGTTGGAAAGAATTGGCTAGAAAAACAGATTCGCTTTATGCCTTGCTCCCAAATCAAAAAGAAACTATTGTACTTTGCGATAATTACGGACAAGCCGGAGCGATTAATTATTATTCTAAAAAAGGAATTAAAGCTGTTTCTTTCAATGCCGATTATCTAAATTGGTTTGATCTTAGCATTAAGTATAAAAATCTTATTCGTGTTAAAGATTTTGAAGAAAACGAGAAAGAAATGAAAGAAACAAGTCCGTACTTTGAGTCGGCCGTTATTGGCGGTCAAGTCACAAATCAATACGCTAGAGGATATGGCGCTACAATTTTTGTTTTCACGAATGCAAAAATCGATATCAACAAGAGATTAGAACAAGAAATCAACGAAGAGAAAAACAAAATCGTAAATGATTAATTTTAAGGATTTATCTTATTTGCAAACTGGAAATACTAAACAGCAAGCTGCATTTATTGTTTTAACCCAATATAAAGTTCTGGAAAATCTTGCTGCATTTGATCCTATTTTGGTTGGTACGATTCCGATAAATATTGATATCGAAAACAGCGATTTGGATATTATCTGTTACTGGAAAAACAAATCTAATTTTATTGATAAGGTAAAAAAACTGTTTGAAAAAGAAGATCATTTTAACATTCGAGAAGATCTCATTAATAATCAAGAATCTGTTATTGCAAATTTCTTTATTGATCCTTTTGAAATCGAAATCTTTGGACAAAATATACCAACCGAACATCAAAATGGCTATAAACATATGGTAATCGAACAGCAAATTCTAAGCTCAAAAGACGAAAACTTCAGATTGGAGATCATAAAACTAAAAGAAAGCGGCATAAAAACCGAACCTGCATTTGGCTTGCTATTAGGCTTAGAAGGAAACGTTTACAAAGAATTATTGAAATATAAAGTATGAGAAAAAACGTTGTTTTTAAAAATTATAAAAAATAAAGTACTAAAATTATTTGCATAACCGTATTTAGTGTGTATCTTTGCACCCGAAACATCGCGGGATAGAGCAGTAGGCAGCTCGTCGGGCTCATAACCCGAAGGTCACAGGTTCGAGTCCTGTTCCCGCTACTAATTGGGACAAAGAAGAAATTTTCTTCTTTGTCCCTTTTTTATTTAGCCCTATCAGCCTGTTAATACTGTAGATCAGATGCACTACTTCGTTTACTCTAGCGGTTCGAAACCCGTTTTCTGAAATCGTAAAATTCTCAGGAAAAATCGAACCTAATAAATCCCTCGATTCAATCCAATTTCCGTTTTCGTAATATTCATTAAGCTTCATCAGGTTATCCACTCCTGCTTTTAAAAGCTCTTCAATATCTTTATTTTCATCGTCAATGCCAGCTAATTTCAATTCGAGCCTTCTTACCATCTCTCCATAATCTGACTTCATCTCTCGGTAGTCTGAAGCATCTATCTGTTTTGTTGCAAGAAGATCTCTTGCATTTGAGATTCTTGTTTCATAATCCTTAATCTGGCTTATGATTTTAATTTTCTCTTCCAAGACATCTTTAATCTGTTCTTTATAACAGTCTCCTATGACATTGGCATAGATGTTTTTGATTTCAGGAATTGGCACATATTTTTTCAGATTCTGTATAAATATCTCATTGGCTGTTTCCGAATTAATCCTGTATCTGCAACCTGCACTGCAATGATAATACGGGTAATACTTATGTCGTCCTTTAGATATGCTTCCAGTCAATATTTTCCCGCAGTCAGGACATATAAAAAATCCTCTCAGCGGAAAAGGTTTCGCAGAAAGTGCCTTTGGAAGATATTTGCGGGATCTCCCGTCAAGAACATCCTGAACTTTATAGAAAAGCATTTCCGATATTAATGCTTCATGCTGTCCTTTTACCAAAGTCCGTTCCTCATCCTTGTATTTAGGAACTTCGATCTTACCGCAGTAAAGCGGGTTGCGGATCGCTCTCCAAAAATGATTTTTGCCTGCTTTAAGCCCTTTTTCTTTTGCCATGTGAAGCACCTGTTCCGTATTGAATATCCCTTTGGAAAGTTCCTCAAAAGCCCATTTTAAGATAGAGGCTTCTGGCTGATCAAATGCAATATATTTTGTACCGTCTTCTTTAACTCGGTTAAGATATCCGATAGGAGCAATTCCCATATACCTTCCCTCTTTTCTAGCCCTTCTCATTCCGTGAAACGTATTTAAGGCTCTTCGGTCATTCTCCACTTCGGGCGCAGCCAGATAAAAAGCCAGCATCATTTTATTCTCGGGTATTGAAAGATCTAAAGGCTGTTCTATAGCCTGAGGCTCAACTCCCAGTTTTCTGAGCGTACTGATCATCTGGTACGCATCTCCTGCATTTCTGCTGAACCTGTCCCATTTGGTAAACAGGAGAAGATCGGTTTTATTCTTATGCTTCTTTAAATCCGTAAGCAGTTTCTTCCATTGCGGACGGTTGAATGTCTTTGCCGAATGGTCTTCATAAATAACGTGTCTTATTTCAACTGCATTTATTTCGCAGTACTTGCGAAGCATTTCTTCCTGATTTCTCTGTGAGTAGCCCCTGTCTGCCTGCTCATCTGTACTCACTCTCACGTATAGGTCTGCTATTCTTCTCATCTTTTTTCTTTAAATAGTTTGAAACTGCCATGTTTGCCAGTTTTCTTAAAAATTCTAAAATCATTCCCGCCTGTTCCAGCGTCACTTCCACTCCTTCATCTTTCAGCATTTTTCTGGTCTTTTCTGCCGTCATTTTTCCTCTTTCTTCTCTTCCATCTTTCTCCATTTGAAATTCCTCTTCATTAAAAAAAGACCGAATCTCGGTCTTTTTTGTTCCACAATCACTGTCCGCTCTAAAGTTAAAAAACTTTTTTCATTTTATCCTGATCAAAATATGGTGGGGATAATACAAATATAAAACCTAATCCCTTGAGGATCATAAGCAAAATTTACCTATCATAACTTCACTCAAGTTTCATATTCATACAAAGTTAATAGGTCTTTCTCTGATTGTCATGGACATAATATGTACATCAAAACGCAAATCATGAATTGGAATCTACATTACCTTCATCTTTCATATCACTGTATAAATAGCTGATTTCGTTTATAAGCTCAAATTCATCTATCGGGAACAGCTGAAGCGTTACTCCCAATATAAGCCCTACATCAATGTTCTGGTTTAGAACGGTAGGCGGAACTTCCGCACTGTCGTTGTCCAGAGCGATTATGCAGAGCTTCATCAGGTTTCTTATAATTGAAAGAAGTTCGCAATAATCATGTATTCTGATCTCTGCATTATACATGCCTCTTTTATCCTCTGCTGGTTTTAAAGTATTAAGCAGTCTATTGCTTAACATTCCGATTCTTTCCAGTTTCATAATTTCATCTGTATCCATAATCTTTATCCTTAAATTAATTTGCCGAATCATTCTGTCCAATTTTTTTCACAAGCCCGCCTTCAACAACTGCAAGATGGAGTTCATCCATAAGCTTCTCCGCAATTACTCTCATTTGATTAATTTCTTCCGCAGTCAATCTTGATGACCAGTTGAACACAGCTCTGTTTCTATCCAAGAAAGAAAAAAAGCCAGTCCAGAACTCTTCTGTCAAATAAGTATATTTACTCATATCAGGTTCTGCATAGATACAAAGTTCCCACAAGGTCTGGCTTGGCAGATAATTCGGCATATAATACGTTTTTGCAAAAATGTAGGTTCTGCAGAATGACATGAAAAATAATGAAAAGATGGTGGTCAGCCCGCAGTAATTGCCATCAGCATTATTGGCGATCACAGAAAACTGGCGGAAACTCTGTTCTGTCCATCTGTAAAAAAAGTCTATATCGCCATGATATGGTCTGTGGGGAGATTCCCAGTGAAAATCTGGGTGATTCATGTTTGATGAATAGATTAGAAAATCTTCCTTTATTATCTTTTGAAAGAAGTTTTGGTATTCGTAGAGATTATTCTGTATCCAGCAACGGCTGTGGCTGATCAGAACAAAAGAAGATCTGCCTTCTGTCCTGCTTTTTATGGTGTTAGTGATTGATTTTAATTTTTCATTTCCCAGACTATCACCAATTATCAGAAGATAATAAGAAGTTTTTGAATGGTTTACAGCCTTATTGTAGAGATAAATCTGTTCTGCATCAGCTGAATCTAAAATAGTCTGGACAGCGGTTTCAAGAACTTTATCTTTAGGCTCTGCATCATATAAAACTTCCTGCTTCAGCGCATATCCTTTTTTTATCAGTTTTCTAAACTCATAAAATCTGTCCCCAACAAGCCTGTAAAGGCTTTCTTCAGCATTTTCTACAGCCTGAAACATTTCATTTCTGTACATCGCTTCCTCATCGCTGGAAGCTTCTTTTGCCTGCTCAAAAAGATCAATAAGATAATACCCGCCCTTAGCAGTTTTGACAAAATATTTTTGGATTAGTGGAATGTAATGGATAATATTATTTATCCTTTCATTCAGATCGGCAGAGTCTGATCTATTTCCTATATATAATTCTTCCAGCCATTGGAGATCATATTCAATAAGCCTGCTGTAAGATGTAAAAACACTGTTGGAAGAGCCTTCTGAAATGAGATTTTTAATCTGCCATTTATGAAGCTGATGATCATGATGGAAATTGTTTTCAAATTCATTAAATCTCTTCTTGAATTTCTTCCATTCCACCGTTTTAAAAGCAGAATCTGCAAATTCATTATTCTGATAGATAACCGCAGACTCACGGCAGTAGAATGCTTTGAACGGATCACCTAAAGAATAGTGATGTCTAATTTTTGAAGAAAAAATAAATAATACATCAATGTGAAGGCGTTCTTTAACTTTTCTAACCCATTTGGCATGCTGATGTTTCTGCGCATCTATACTGCTCTCAATGTTGATTATAAGTTTTGAAAATGTCGAAGAGTCTGCTCTTGTAAAAAACATCTGGACGATCTTATATTTACCCGCAAGTTCTCTTAATATGTTTTCCAGATACTCGTTTTCGAGTTGTGGAAAAGTAAGTTTTTCTAAAGTTTTCATAATGTTTATTTTTTGAAATTGATATTGCGGTTATCTACTCGACAGAGGATAAAATATCATCTCGATGTTTCTCTTTTTTAATCTTTTCAATGCCCCTTTCCATAATGAGCTGTCCTGCATCGAGCATTTTCACTAAATGCACATAAGGAGTGATAATGTCATAATCTGATTCTACTGCGTGGGGAGATAATGAAAGATGCACGATTTCACAGAGGAAGGATTCAAACTGATCCAGTGATTTCTCTTCGAATGCATTTTGAAATGCTTTAAAAGGATTTCTGTACTCTGCTTTACTTAATGAAGCTAGATGGACTAATGAATTATAATCGCCTGAGTTCTTCACAATCCATTTTCTGCTTTTCCTTTTCAGACAGTGGCAGACTTTTAAAAAAGAGCTTAAAGCTGTATAAATGACAAAGACATGGCAGGGGTTATCCTGTCTGCAAATCTCACTTCTGTAGCTGTGCATCACTAAATCGTTTAAAGTCTGCTTGTACTCGTCAAGATGTGAAAAATCAAAAAAAGCATGCAGGGCATCATATGGATTTCCTGCCTCGTAAGCTGACCAAAAATTAGTTCCAAAGGATAATTTATTCTTTTTCATAGCGGAAATATTTAGAATTCAAAAACGAAGTTCCTGCCTTTCAAAAGGATAAACTATTCAGAAATTGGATATAATATCTGACAAAAGGGATATTTTACGGGATATTTTTCTATCTTTGGTTTTCAGACTTTTTAATCCAAATGGCTTTATCTTTGAGCCTTTAGAAAACTAACACTCATTATGGAACAGAAAATTCATCAGGGAAGAAACGTTAAACGTTTTAGGGAAATGCTTGGCATCAAACAGGAAGCACTTGCTTATGATCTGGGGGAAGACTGGAATCAGAAGAAGATTTCTATGCTGGAGCAGAAAGATGTAATTGAAGATAATCTGCTTAAGCAGATTTCTAATTCTTTAAAAATTCCAGTTGAAGCTTTCCAGAACTTTGATGAGGAACAGGCAATAAATATTATCTCAAATACGTTTGAAAATGGTGCTTTCTTAAACACGGGTCATTCGGCAACATTTAATGTCAATCCGATTGATAAATTGATTCAGCTTCACGAAGAAAAAATTGCACTATACGAGCGCATGCTGAAAGAAAAAGATGAAATGATGAAAAGGCTCGAACAACTAATCAAATAAATAATTTCAAAATCAATAAAGAAAAATAGCTTTTTCAGAAATATATTAATTCAAACAAAAAGAGACCAGAAGGTCTCTTTTATATTTTTAAAATACTTACTAATTATAAGCATGAAAACTAATTAAGATTTATTTTGTTATTTAATGCAAAACGTTTTATCTGTTCTTTGATATCTAAAAAGTCTTTAGAAAAATACATTTTGATAAAGTTTTCAGCTTGACTCCACTCTTCAAGAACAACAACTAACTCTTTATCCTGATTTTCGCCATAAATGTACAGCATAGTCATATCTTTATGAATTTTGAGTACATATTCTTCATGAATATGACCAATCCAGAATACACTATTTTCATCATACCTTTTTCTAATTTCCTCAACAGCATTAACAGCGTCAGAAATTTCCGCATTATCAATCGAGACTCCCCATCCCTTTTCAATCCAAAATTCAGTCATAGTCTCATACCTTTAAATTCAATATCGGCTTATATTTAAGAAAAAAAACTCTTCCTTATTTCAAATATATTAAAAAAACTTCTTAATACATAGATATCCAACTACTTAAAAAAAATGTTTTCAAATATGCCTTATTTTCTGCATCAAATAAAATTAAAAGAAAGGGGAATAATTAAAATCTAAGAGAGAAAAAAAGCAAAGCAAGTTATTGGACACAGCCAGAGAAGTGCGCATAACATTTTTCTTCGTTCCTCAAAAAATGCCCTTCGGGACTTATAGCACTTCACCTGCCTGACTGTCCAATTGAAGACTGCTTTCTTTTTTTTCTTTTTCTTTTTTTTTAATATTTATTTATTGTAACAGCCTACAGCCATCATGCACATATTTTACGCATGATACATTCAAATATTTTCTCTAAATTAGAAGCCTGCTTTTTAAAAATCTCCAAAGATTGCAACGTTCCTGCAATCAGCAAGATGAACGGTTGTTTAACAACCGCCTATCTTGCCACCCATTGCCTCGGAACTCGGCGGTGGAGAAACTTAAAAGCAAAGAGTTTGATAACAATGAAAATGAAAGATGATGAAAAGAGAAAATTCAAACAGAACACGAATCGTGGGACTGCGATTCACTCCTTTGGAGTATGCCGAACTGGAAAAAAGATTTAGAGCAAGCACCTGCCGAAAATTAAGCGACCACATCAGAAGCCACTTATTCAACAAACCAATTGTAGCTACCTACAGAAACCAATCTTTAGACGAACTGATGGAAGAGACAGCTGTGCTTACTTCCGAATTGCGGGCAATCGGCAATAATATCAATCAGATTGCCAGAAAAATAAACACGCTCAAAACAGTTCCCGATTTTAAAGGGCATCTTTATCTGTTCGAAATCCAGAGAAAAAGGCTTTTTGATAAAATGGAAGAGGTTTCAGGCCACACCCAGAAAATAGCAGAAAAATGGTTGCAGTTATAAAAACAAGCTCGTCAATAAGAGGCATTCTCAATTACAACGAAAATAAAGTTGAGATTGGAAAAGCGGAATGCATCAGTGCGGTAAATTATCCGCTGGAACTGGAAAAACTGAATTTCACTTCAAAATTAAACCGTTTTCTGAAACTGGCAGAACTCAATACCAATGCGAAGCGGAATTCGGTGCATATCTCGCTCAACTTTGATCCATCGGAGAATCATTCGAAAGAAAAACTGGCTGAAATTGCAGACACCTATATGGAAAAACTCGGATTCGGCAGACAGCCTTATCTGGTGTACCAGCATCATGATGCGGGGCATCCGCACTGCCATATAGTGACAAACAACATTCAGAGAAACGGAAAAAGAATCGATCTGCATTTACTGGGAATCAGAAAATCAGAGCCTGCCCGAAAAGAAATTGAAGAAATGTTCGGACTTGTAAAAGCCGAAGGAAGAAAACAGAAAGAACATTTTTCATTAAATCCGATAGATGTCGGCAGAGTCCAATACGGAAAAGCAGAGTCCAGAAAGGCGATCAATTCAGTTTTAAACAAGGTTTTATTTGATTACAAATATTCAAGCCTGCCTGAACTCAACGCGGTTTTAAATCTTTATAATGTCCATGCTGACAGAGGAAGCGAGGAATCGAGAGTTTTTAAAAACAATGGACTGCTTTACAAGATACTTGACCCGAATTCGAAACCGATAGGCGTGCCGATAAAAGCCAGCGAATTCTACAGCAGACCCACCTTAAAATTTCTGGAAGAAAAATTCAGGATAAATGAGACAAAGAAACAATATGGCAAAAGCCACGTTAAAAATGCTTTGAGACAGGCTTTTTCCGATGAAAGAATGACTTCTGTCGAGAGATTATCCGAAAGGCTCAAAGAGCAAGGCATTAATACTATTTTAAGAAAAAGCAGTGAGGGAAAACTTTATGGAATTACTTTTATCGACTTTAAAACACAGTCGGTTGTCAATGGAAGCAGTCTGGGAAAAGAATTCAGCGCAAAAGGAATTCAGAAAAGCTGTGCAATGAACATTCTTGCACTTGAAAGGAAATACCAAAAATCCAATTCTACCGCTTCAGAAAAATTTCAAAATCTCGAATCGCAAGAGTATGTAAAAGAAAATCTTTCTGATATACTGCTCCGAGGAGAAAAAATAGATGATTATGTTTCTAAACAGTTTAAACAAAAAAAGAAAAAGAGACCTTCTAAGGGATTATAAAAAGTTAAGTATATGAAATACTCTTTTAAACATCTCGAATTATTGCATCTCAAGTATAATTTTACACTACGCAAAAAGACGGGAGATTTTCAGTGGACATTTTTTTATAACTCCATGTACATTTTAAAATACTATATAGCTAAATTTACACACAAATACAGTGTTTTATTACACCGAAATACAGTATATTGCATCCCTTAAAGCTTTTATTTTAGAAAGTTGTAAACTATTTATAATTAATTGACTATGAATAGAATTAAAGAGATATTGGAACAGAAGGGTATTAAACAGACGTGGCTTGCAGAGCAACTTGGCAAAAGCTATAACATTGTTAATGGCTATGTGCAGAATAGACAGCAACCACGTTTAGAAGTACTATACGACATTGCAAAAATATTGGATGTTTCAGTAAAAGAATTATTAATTGAAATTAAAGACGAAAATAATTGATTGATGAGCACAAAGTTTTTTACAAATACAGAAGAAAATACAGTTTTCCATAAATTCAAAGGTATACTTGAAAATATGAAAGATGTATTTGCCTTTCATGCTGTGGTAGGTTATTTTCGTTCATCAGGCTATTTTACATTACAGCCTTATTTAACGAATATCAAGGATATAAAAATACTGGTCGGTATAAATGTCGATCAAATGTTTTCAGATGCTCAGAAAAAAGGTCTATTATATTTTGGAGATGAAGAAAAGACGAAAGAAGAATTTTTAAACTGGTTTATACAGGATTTAAAGGAAGCTAAATATTCTAAAGAAGTAGAAGAAGGTATTTTACAATTTATCCAAGATATTATTGATGGTAAAATAGAAGTGCGAGCACATAACTCAAAGGCAATTCATGCCAAATTTTATCTTTTTTTACCCGAATTGCATTCCCAACATTCAGACGGCTGGGTGATCATGGGATCTTCTAATCTTACGGAAGCAGGTTTAGGCATTAAAAAATCCCCTAATTATGAATTGAATATCGCATTAAAGGATTTTGATGATGTTGAATTTACGAAAATAGAGTTTCAAAAACTTTGGCAACAATCAACAACTATTTTGCCTGCTGATATTTTACAGTATAAGAAGAAAACACATATTGGACAAATCTTTACTCCCTTTGAAATTTATCTTAAATTCTTAATCGAATATTTTGGAAACAACATTGATTATGACCCTGACACTGTTGGGGATTTGCCCAAGAGTTATAAAAAACTAAGTTATCAGATAGATGCTGTTAATCAAGGGTTTCAGATGTTAATGGATCATAATGGTTTCTTTTTAGCAGATGTTGTAGGTCTCGGCAAGACTATTATCGCTTCTATGATTGCTAAGCGATTTCTGGTTGCCAACGGTTCTTTAAACACCAAAATATTAGTCGTTTATCCTCCTGCATTGGAAAAAAACTGGAAATCCACTTTTAGGATGTTTGGAATTGACAGACATACTAAATTCGTTACTAATGGGCGTTTAGAGAAAATAGTTAATGGAGAAGATATGAATTATTGGGCTAAAGAAGAGTATGATTTAATATTGGTTGATGAGGCGCACAAATATAGAAATCATACTTCACAAGCTTTTGGACTATTGCAGCGTATTTGCAAAGCTCCAAGAAATGGCGAAGGATTAGTTACAGGAAAAAATAAAAAGGTAATATTAATTTCAGCCACTCCACTTAATAATAGACCGCAGGATCTCTATTATCAATTATTATTGTTCCAAGATGCAAGGAGAAGTACACTTCCCATTACTAATCTTCAATCCTTCTTTGGTCCTATCATTCGGGAATATAAAGACGTGATGAGAGAAGACGAGCCCAATGTTGAAAAAATTCGTGAATTATACAATATAATTCGCGAAAAAGTCATTTCTCAAATTACCGTTAGAAGAACAAGAAGAGATTTAGCAAATTATCCAAAATATCTTGAAGATTTAAAAGAACAAGGTATTGTTTTTCCTGAAATAGCACCTTTACGTACTGTGGGCTATAGTCTAAATGCTAAGTTAAGTAAGCTTTTTTATCATACAATATTCTATTTGACTGATGATGATAAAATAAAATATTATCGCTATCAAGCGATCCGTTTTTTGAGAGAAGATTTACAAGATGCTTATTATGATCAAGCTGTTTTGATTTCTAAATCCTTGGCTGGAATCATGAAAACATTAATGGTTAAGAGATTGGAAAGTAGTTTTCATGCATTCCAAATCACGCTAAACAATCTTTTAGTATCCACTCAAAGAATGATTAAAATGTTTGAGAGTGATAAGGTCTTGATTGCTCCAGACCTTAATATTAATGAATTGATAGAGAAAGGCTTTTCCATGGAAGATATAGAAAGCCTTATTATAGAATTAAGTACAGAGAAACCGAAGAATAACATTTTCAAAGCAGAAGATTTTGAACCTGAATTATTAGCTGGCTTAAGAAAAGACCAAATTTTATTACAAGAGCTTAGTAATGAATGGGCTAAAGTAAAAGAAGATCCCAAATTTGAAGAACTATTCTTAGCGCTAGAAAATGAATTACTAAACAAAGATAGAAATCCGACAGGACAACTTATTTTATTTACAGAAAGTAATGACACGGCAGATTATCTTGCGGAAAAATTAGAAAAACGTATTGGGAAAGGAGTACTGAAGGTTTCTTCAGCAAATCGAAATAAAATATTTGAAACAATTCAGGAGAATTTTGATGCTAATTTCATTGGTAAAAGAAAGGACGACTATCAAATTTTGATAACAACCGATGTTTTAGCAGAGGGTGTAAATTTACATCGAGCTAATGTTTTGGTTAATTACGATACCCCTTGGAATGCCACAAGATTGATGCAACGAATTGGAAGAATTAATCGAATAGGAAGCGTTGCTGGTGTGGTATATAACTATATATTTTATCCTTCACAGCAGGGAGATGAGGAGATTAAGTTGTATAAAAATGCATTATTAAAGTTACAGGGGTTTCATTCTGCTTTTGGTGAAGATGCTCAAGTTTTTACACATGAAGAATTGGTCGAACAATTTGAGCTTTTCAAAGAAGGAATGCCAGATGAAGAGGATAAACGATTACTTTATTTAAGATTTATCAGGGAGTTTAAAGACTCAAATCCACGAGAATTTAAACGTATTAAAAACTTTCCGTTAAAAGCACGTACTGCCCGAAAAAACGAAAATACTATAGCAGAAGAAAAAAAAGACGCTACCTTAATTTTTTTAAAATCGCCCTATAAATTGGAATTTTATGCTGTTACTAAAGGTAATAAGGTAACACCTTTGACGTTTTTGGAAGCTGCCGAAAGATTCGAAGCAAAAGTAAACGAACAAGGATATGATATTCCAGTTAGTCACTATAATAATGTACAAGCAGCATTAGAAGAATTTGATAAAGATTTCTTAGGAGCGATCACATTGACTGTCACCACTACGGATAAAGCTGATGCAATTTCTGCACAAGCAAAGAAATTTCTACGTGATTTTAAATCAATCACAAGAAAAGATGATGCAAAAAAAGCATGCGAACTATTAGCCGATTTGATAGACAAAGGAACTTTTACTCCCTTACCAAATGAATTAAGAAAACTTAAACGTAGACTAGATAAAAAAGAGACATCTTATGGACAAACGGAAAATTTGATTATTTCCCTTGCAAAAAAGTATGATGTATTTAATGATAATCACGATGATCCGTCTTTAAATGATACTAACATAGATTTGTATATCACTCCAGAAATTGTAATCACTGAAACATTTATTAACTAATGGACAAATCAACCTTACACAAAATATTTGAAAAACCATACGAACATCAAGATTGGTTAGATGTTTTACAATCAGTTTTCAGTGCAAAACAAATATACTCACAGCCTAAATCTATTATATTACCAGGCAGTGAAAAGTATAATGAAGCATTTGAGCTCGGTAACTTTACAACAACAGATGATAGAATTATTGGTCTTTATCGTGTTAATGTAAATGCAGATGTTTGGTTAGAAAGAAATAAAGTTAGCCTTCGCGAATTGCTACGCAATATTTATAAATATGATGTTGATGGAGCAATAGTTGTTTTTGTTCAAGAAGATAAATGGCGTCTATCATTTATCTCAGAGGTAAAAATGCTAAACGAAGAGGGTGAAATTGTTAAACAAGCTACTGAGCCTAAAAGATACACTTATCTTCTAGGTACAGGTGAAAAGGTACGAACACCTTCAGATCGACTAAGCAAATTATCTGGTAAAGCCTTATCTTTACAAGATATACTAAGTGCATTCAGTGTGGAAGCACTTAATGAAGAGTTTTATAAAATTGTCCAATCATATTTCTATAAATTGGTTGGAGGCAAAATTGGGAAAGATAAGAAGATTACTGATTATGGAAATGGAATTTTAAAGTTACCTGATGATGATCGAAATGACCGACAAGAATTTGCTGTACGTCTGATTGGTAGGACAGTATTTTGTTGGTTTTTGAAAATGAAGAAATCAGATGCTGAGGTAGCGTTACTACCTGAACATTTGCTTTCTTCTGATGCGGTAAAAAATAATATTAATTATTATCATACTATACTAGAGCGTCTATTTTTCCAAACTCTTAATACACCGATGCATAAGCGTATTAATAACTTACCAGAGGGAGCAGAAGTTATCCCCTTTCTCAATGGTGGTTTGTTTGAACCCAATAATGACGACTTTTTTAAACCTGCTAATAATGGTATAAACGAATATAATTTTGGAATAATTGATGATTGGTTTTTATCTTTCTTTAAAGAGTTAGAAAAATATAATTTTACTATTGATGAAAACTCGGTAGCTGAAATCGAAGTTAGTGTTGACCCAGAAATGTTGGGGCGTATTTTTGAAAACCTTTTAGCCGAAATAGATCCCGAAAGCGGAGAAACCGCAAGAAAGGCTACTGGTAGTTTCTACACCCCGAGAGAAATAGTTGATTATATGGTGACAGAAAGTCTGGTTCAATATCTTTACCACCAAACAAGCATTGAAAAACACAGACTAAGTCCAATCTTTAAATTGATAGAATCCACAAACACTCAACTTACAGAATCAGAAAAAAATTGCATATTAGATTGTCTTGATAAAGTTAAAATACTCGATCCAGCTTGTGGTTCAGGTGCTTTTCCAATGGGAGTACTTCAAAAAATTGTTCAGGCATTACAAAAATTGGATCCCGAAGCTTTATGGTGGAAAAAACGTCAAATTGACCGCATTGATAATCCAATAGTAAAGAGACAACTTAGAGAAAAGCTCGCAAGCTCAAGTGTTGAGTATGCTCGAAAAATTGGTATAATACAAAATTCATTATATGGAGTAGACATCCAACCCATAGCCGCCGAAATTAGCAAGCTACGATGTTTCTTATCTTTGATTGTCGATGAAAACATAGATGAAAGCTTGCCCAATAGAGGCGTAGAGCCATTACCAAATCTTGAGTTTAAGTTTGTAACTGCAGATACACTTGTGGATTTACCTACCCGAAATGGTCAGTCCGAATTAAATAAACGTGGTAAGAAGTCGTCCGCCGAATTGGAAGCAGAGCTTAATGATGTTCGTCAGGAGTACATACAAAGTTTTGGAGAGGATAAAAAAGTTTTAAAACAAAAATTTAAAGAGACACAAAAACAATTATTTGATCAACAAGGCCTTTTTGGAGAAGTTGAGAACAACCGCTATCATAAAATTAGCAACTGGAATCCATTCGGAAACGAAAAATCTGATTGGTTTGATCCGAAATGGATGTTTGGAATAAATATATTCAATATCATTATAGGAAATCCGCCTTACGGCGGAACTATTTCAAATGAACTTAAGTTATCAAGTCAATATAAGGAAACAAAATTTGGAGGAAAAGAGAGCTATAAGTTTTTTTTCAATAGATCCATTAAGATGTTACAAGATAATTTTGAAAATAAAATTGGAGTTTTAGCATTTATAACTAGTGATTCTTTTATTGAAAAAGAAACCTTTATTGATTTAAGAACTTTCATGCTAAATAATTCAAGCTATATCAAAGTATTAAATCTGGGAGATAGTGTATTTGAAGGAGTTAATTTACCAACATCTGTTACATTATTGACAGCATCTTCGAGTGTAGAATTGTCGAAATTCTCGTATCTAAATGTTTCGCATTTAAATAAGAATTCGGAAAAAATTTCATATGCCTTAAACAACAACTTTAAAGTAATCAATCCTGAAAATGATTTAAAAAAAAGATTTACTATTTTTAGAGGACTAAATGTTAAAGTTCCGAACAGCCCTTTAATTGAATTATATGATCAAGTAATGGGTGTCAAAGTTTACCAACAAGGCAAAGGAAAACCTAAGCAAACAAATTATGAAATAGACAATGACATATTTGTTTCAGAAAGTCCAAAAAATGATGTCAATTGGTTTAGATTCATTGATTCTGGGGTTAAACGCTACAACATAGTTCCTAAGAAAAAGTACATAAATTATGGAGAGTGGCTTGCAGAACCTAGACAGATTAGGTTCTTCAATAACCCAAAAATTATTCTTCGCGAAGTAGTTAATCCCACTCCTTTCGCAACTTACATGAAAGAAACAGCAATTGTAAAAAATACAAATGCCGTAATTGTTCAGAAGAATAAAGATTATCCTTTGCTATATTTGTTACCTCTTTTAAATTCTAAGATTTTTAATTATTATTTATCTGCTGAGTCACCCAAAAGCAATAACAAATCTTTTCCCAGTATCACTTCAAAATTGTTAAAATTTTTCCCTATCCCTGAAAGTAGTTTAAATGAGAAGTTGGTGTTTGTCAAAATTTCACAAATAATGCTATTCATTTGTAGCTTGGATAAAACACAAATGATCAATAGCTATATTTCAAATGACTATGTAATACAACTTTTTGATGAAATTATTGACGCAATGTCAATGGAATTGTACTTCAAAGACGAGTTTGAATTGGCTGGTATCGAATTTATAAAATATGTAGATAATTACTTTGAATCTATAGATGGAAAGTCAGAATTAGATAAAGTACAAATAATTAATTCTATCTATCAAAAGTTACGTGACGTAGACAACGAAATACGAAATAATTTAAAATTAATGGATATTAAACTGGCAGATATTGTAATGCCTATAAAAACTGCGAAGTAATGAATAAAATAAAGCAGATAAAAATCAAAAACTTTAAGTTTTTCTACGGAGAAGTTTCTATTGACTTAGAACGAAATAACGCTTTAGTTTTTGGTGAAAATGGAAGTGGGAAAAGTAGTTTGTATTGGGCACTATATACTTTTTTGCAAAGTGTTTTTAAATCGGATATTTCTAAAGTTCAAAAGTACTTTTTACACAATCATCCTGAAAATTTAAGAAATCGTTTTGCGGATGATGGAGACGATAGTTATATTAAATTAGTTTTTGAAGATGAACATCAATCTACCACGGACAAATTAATATCAAATAGTACAGTAAACACCAGAACAGGAACACTTATAGCTCAAGCCATTCAAGCTAGTGAACTAATTAATTATAAATTACTGTCTAAAGTTCATGATTTTAAAAATCCACAGGAAATAGATCTTTTTCCGATAATGGACAAAGATATTTTACCATTTATCAATTTTAGAGAAGTATTGGTTCGTCACGATGGAGCAGTCACTACTGCCAACGCACAGGAATGGTGGGACTATATCAAAGATGGTTTACATCCACGAGGAAGGATGCATGACCATGCATATCAAACTTTTTCAACAGCAGTTAATAAATTTAATATCGAATTGAAGTTTTATTTAGATTCTATTGTAGAATCAGTAAACGATTATTTGAAAAAATTCAAACAATTTTTTACTGTGAGTTTCGAGTTTGAAAATTGCTCATATGATTCGTTTGTACAAGGGAGCACCACACAACGTAATCACAAAACCATTTCGCCACAAATTATTCTTCATGCAAATTTCAACCATATTAGCATTTCAGCTAACAAACAAAAAATTACTCGTCCACATACGTTTTTGAATGAAGCCAAACTAACTTCAATTGCTCTTTCTATTCGTTTCGCCATGCTCGATCAAAAACTGAGCGGAGCAGTGGCAGTCGATACACCAAAATTTTTGATTTTGGATGATGTATTATTAAGTTTAGATATGAGCAATCGTGAAATTGTTTTAGATATTATTTTAAAAGAATTTACTGATTATCAACTTATCATCTTAACACATGACCGTAACTTTTTTGAATTACTCCGTCATCGTATAAAACGTTTTGGGCAAGAAAGCTGGAAATATATTGAAATGTATGAATGCGAAAAAGGTGGAATTCCACAACCTTTAATTAAAATATCAGATACGTACCTTGAAAAAGCAGAACTATATTTCCATAAAAAGGAATATGAAATAGCTGGTAATTTTTTACGAAAAGAAGCGGAAGCATTTTGCAAAGATTTTTTGCCTAAAAAACACCATTACACTTCTGAATATAATCTTAATGATTTAAATGGATTAATTTTGCAAGCAAAATTATTTGCACAAAATGCAGGACTTGATATAACTCTTTTTGAAGAATTAGATAGTCACCGAAAATTTGTATTAAATCCGACGAGTCATGATAGCTATGATGTGCCAAAATTCGATAATGAAGTTGGAAATTGTTTGCATACATTGAAAGAACTCCGTAAAATCAAAAATGAATCCTTTTTAAAACGTGGTGAAAAGATTGAATTTGAATTAACTTCAGCGAACGGTGCTAACACTTACAAATTTGAAATCAAATTAGAAGACGATTTTAGATTATTACAAGAACTTGGTAAAGATTCTCTCCTTTCAAAGGGAATGGTTAATTACTGGATTTATAAAGATGGAGTAAAAACTACAAATGAAATTCAACATGGTATTGAATCACTAAAAAAAATGTACGATAACAACTTTGTTCTATCAGACAAAACGAAGAGTGAGGATTTTTGGGAAGGAATTATTTTATCTGACACAGGTGAACAATTGAAAAACCATAGAAAGTTTTGATTTAACAAATTTATTCAGCTATTATTAATTAGTATCTTTACCCCGTAAACAAATAACGTTTTTATATTATAATATGCCTACAGCGGTTTTTGAACAACATATTCACGAGCTTAACTTTTCCTTTATTTCTGATAGAAGGGCAAGCGGTGTGTTGTTAACTGCGAACTACGAAAACCTTAGTGATGCAATCGCTAGTCCAGATATTCTATTTGCATTAGAAACAGCATGTAAGTTTGAAGCGGACGCTGTTTATTTTAGGCACTTTCAAGATGGAAGGGCTACTATTGCGCAGTTATATATTTTTGATTATACCAATAAATCTTTAACTACAGAAGATAGAAATCGTATTCATAGAAATATGTGGAACGGTTATCAAGTCCCTGCATACATCATTATTGAAAAGTCGACCGTCAGTGTTTTCGATACAAGGGAAAAACCTAAAGAAAATAAAGAATACTATGCAGAGGAAATCATCAGAAAAACAGGTGATGCGATAAAATCATTTAATGCTCAAAGTTTTGATGATGGATTATTTTGGGAAGAGGAGGAGAATAAAAAGCGCTTCCAATTCGAGCAATCAGCCACCCGAGATTTGATTCGTGGACTTAAAAATGTTTATGAAGGATTTCAACAAGAATCTAACTTGGACAAACATGTCGCTTTAAAACTTTTAGTACAGAGTCTTTTAATTAAATATTTGGAGGAGCGCGATGAAGATTCTAAAAGTGGCTACTTCGCAGGAACATACTTTAAAAATAATTTCCAGTGTACTGATTTCTGTGATGTTATTCGCAAAGGGAAATTACTTCTATTGTTAGACAAATTAGCGGAAGATTTTAACGGAAAAATATTTGAATGGCATAAAGAAAATGAAGATGGTGCAAGGGAAGCCATTCAAAAAAGTGAAGTACAGAGATTAGCTGACTACTTGGACGGAAATAATGATAATGGTCAGCTTGTTATTTGGAGATTATATTCGTTTTCGCATTTACCAGTAGAGGTTATCAGTTCTGTGTATGAAGAATTACTAACCGATAGTAAAGATATTGTCTATACCCCAGAGATGATCGTCTCTACTCTTGTAGATGAATGTATGCCCCTTAAAGCTCCTCAAAAAGACTTTAAGCTAATTGACGTAAGTTGTGGTTCGGGTATCTTTTTGGTCAAAGCATACAAACGCATTGTTCAATGGTGGAGATATGAGCAATGGGAAAAAACAGGAAAGTTAGAAAAACCGTCTCTTACTGTTCTAAAAGATTTATTGCTAAAAAGTATTCATGGTATAGACATTCAACAAGATGCTATACGACTGTCTATTTTTAGTTTGGCTTTAGCAATTTTAGATGAAGTCAACTTAGATCCACCTACGTGGGGGAAATTAAAATTCCCAGATATGAGTGATAATATTATAACCAAAGACTTCTTTGAATTTATAACTCATAATCCACCCAATGATTTTTCATTGGTTATCGGGAATCCGCCATTTAATTTAGCAGAGCTAAACGGTAGGGAACCAAGTAGGAAGAAATACTTTAAAGAGTTAAGTGAAAGAATTAGATATAAAAGTGATGTAAACATTCCTGATGAAAACCCTGCTCTTCATTTTTTAGTTCAATCAATGCGATTGCTAAAAAATGAGGGGGTATTATCAATGATTCAGCCTTCAGTTCCTATTTTATACCAAAAAGACAAAGTATTCAGGCACGAGTTGTTTTCAATGTATAATGTTTTACAGGTTATAGATTTTACGAAACTTTCAGATAAATTATGGAGTGGAAAAAATGTTCCTACCGCAGCCATATTTATACAAAAATCGGCACCAGACAGTGAACATATTTTACATTTGATTGCTAATCGCACCTTTTCAAATACTAATAGATTATTTCTAGAATTTGATCATTATGATTTCCACTTTATTAGTAAGGAAGATATTATTGAGAATCTTTTTATTTGGAAAGCTAACCTATTAGGAGGTGGTCGAATAACAAATCTCTTACAAAGATTTTCTAATATTAGAACATTAGGTCATTTTATTGAGTCGTTAAAAGATCACGGATGGATCAAAGGCGAAGGATTTATTGAAAATAAAAATGGTAAAACTGTTGATTATATTACAGGCAAAAAATATGTCCCTGCTTCTGCGTTACAAGAGGATTTTATAAATTTTAACGAAATAACGGACTGTGAGATTACAAACTTTTTGCGACCGAGGAAAGAGCTTATTTATACACCTCCCCATTTATTAATAAGAGCACATATTGGGAAAAACAAATTAATAGCACACTTATCAGATGAATATCTTGTTTTTCGAAATAAAGTAATAGGAGTTCATGCTCCACAAAAAGATAGACAAGATTTAGTAAAAATAGAAAGATACTTTAATGAGTTTGGAGAGCTTTTGAGATTTATAATTCTCGCAACAAGCAGTCAAATCAAAGTTAGCCGACATTCAGTACCGATGACAGAGGATTTTATGGATTTACCATTTCCAGAAGATTTGAATCTGTTGAAAACATCTCAAGTTGAAAATATTATTATTAATGACATACTAAACTATCAATTTTCAAAAACTGATTCTGAAAAATTTGCGAGTAGCATAGAGCTTAATATGTTTGCCTCGACATTTTGTAAAACATTAAATAGCATTTATCAAAAAAATAGTAATCAATTTCAACCGTATAAAATTTTAGATACGGGTAATTATTTTGCTATACATTTTGAATATTGTGAAGAAACTATTGCTCCTATAGAAGAACAAATTGTAGATTTAGAGCAGTATCTTCAAGAAGTTATTCCTCAAAGAGATACAACCCAACAACACATACACATTCAGAAAATAATGAAAGTATATGGTAAGGACAATATCGTTTTGGTAAAACCAAAACAATTACGATATTGGTTACCCTCTATTGCTTTACGAGATGCCGATGAGGTATTTGCTGACTATGTAAAAGCCCGTTATAAGTATGCTTAGAGATAGTTTGCCGACATATCAATTACCTCAGCCCAATGATTTATCTGTACCGATTAATTATGAGGTAGAGCAGATCTTGTTATTTGTAGATAATTGTGTTCCTAAGTTTCCTATATATTATAAAACCATTAAAGATTCAGATACAGAAAATCGTATTAGTGATTTCCTAGTACATCATTTTCAACTATGTAAAACTGAAAATAATCAGGATTATTTTCCATATGATTTTAGAAAAAACCCAACTCAAGCAAGTTCGGGAAAAGAAACAGATATTGGTGTTTTTGTATTGACAAGGGGAAGAAAACCATCACCTCTTATTGAATTCGAAGCGAAACGTTTTTCAGAAAGTTCAAGTAACGAACAATATGTGTATGGGAATCGTGGCGGAATTGAACGATTTAAAAGAGGTCATCACTCTTCACACCTAAAGGTTTGTGGTATGTTTGCCTATATCCAAAGTCGTAGTTCTGAGGAATGGTGTACCAAAGTAAATAGTTGGATAACCAATCAATTCAATACGAATACAGATAGTTCAATAGATTGGTTGGAGAAAGAACAACTTTCGAAATATACATCGTTCTCTTCAGTAGATAAATATACCTCTTCTCATACAAGAAAATCTTTAGATGACAGTATTTTACTATGGCACTATTTTATTGATCTAACTAATTAATTATCGATTAAAATTTTCTCAGAGATAATTTTTGATTTAATAATCTTTACTTAATCATTTAAATCATACTTAATTAAAAAAAGGAAAAAAACTAAACTGCATTTTATAATTTATAGATTGAATAACTGTATTAATATTAGTGGTTAGGTATTCAAGTGATACCCAATCCATCCAAATATATCAAATTCAGAAAGAAAAGTGGTTCAAGAAATTGGCATTATAGATAGGAATTTCAATTTTACCAATTACATGTTATGTTTCAATATTTGCGTGGTCTTTAAATTCTAAGTAAAAAATAACACATTTTAAAATACTTCATTATATAAGTTTCACACGCCTTTATATCATTCAAATTTTATGTCCTTTTTTAGTAAAAGTCAATTTTTGAACTTTGCGTAATTAACATTTAAAAACATAAAATATATGAATCCGCAAGAAATTAAAAACAAAATTGACTCAATATCTTATTATCAAAATCGTCACATAAAAAATAATGCGCTTAATCTTTGTGATGAAATTATTAAAAGCAAACTTTTGACAAAATATGGAAAAAGTGTGGTGGAAAAAATCAAAAATGAGATTACAAAAATTGAAGATCCATGGTCTCGGAATTCCCAATCTAACTTTACAGATTTATGCGATATTCAAAAGAAGATAAATGAACTTTATAGCATATTCGAGTAAAAAATCACGCCTAGAAGAAATTTAGCGAAATATTTTAGTAGTACGATTATAGGGATTTATTATAAAAAAGTGTTGTTTTACGGAAAACCGTTTTTTACTAAGTATCTTGTTTATTATTTTAACATAAAAATTACTCTGCCACAAAATGACAGACAAGTGATTTACTTTTGAAAAATAAAACCAATCAATTATGTCCAAATTAATATACTTCAAAAGATACTTGTATATCATAGATCGCTTGAGAAGCCATAACTGTGACTTTAAAGATTTACAAAAACACATTATTCGTAAATTAGAAAATGAAGACATCGAAACTAATTTTGAATATTCCATTCGAACCTTTGAGCGTGACAAAAAAGATATTCTGGATATTTTCGGAATTTTAATTAATTACAATAGAAAAGACAAAACCTACAGTATTGATGAAGAAGAGATAGAAGATCAATCGGTTACAAGAATAATGGATGCTTTTTCTATTCATCATGCCTTAAAAGAAGGGAATAAGTTGACCCCTAGCATTTTTTTAGAAAAAAGAAAATCATCTGGAACTGAAAACATTCATGGGATCATTTATGCAATAAACCATCTTTACATCATAAAATTTACTCACCAGAAGCATTGGGAAGACATTAGCACAAATAGAGAAGTTTATCCTATTGGTGTCAAAGAATCTCACCAAAGATGGTATTTAATCGCCTTAGATAAGAAAGACGACAAAGTAAAAACTTTCGGACTTGATAGAATTTCAAATCTAAACGTTACAGACACTAAATTTAAGCCGATTAAATACAATGCGGAAAAAGAATTTCAGCATGCCTTCGGCGTAGAAACATATTCTCCTGCGGAAAAAGTAGTTCTCGAATTTGTTAATAAGCAAGGAAACTACATTAAGACCTTTCCTCTTCATGAATCTCAAAAGATTATTAAAGAGAATGATGATACGCTAGTATTAGAAATTTTTATACATACCACCAATGATCTTGTGATGGAACTATTAAAATATGGAGCAGATGTAAAAGTCATTTCTCCTATTATGCTTCAAAAAGAAATTAAAAATAGAATTTTACAAATGAAGAATCGATACGATATAATTTAAATTTACTTATCCTTTAAAATATCATTACACCAAACAAATATGATCAAAAGTACAATTGAAGAAAAAACAAATATATCAACAATAAAAAACCTACTTGAAAATGTGAATGTCATTCAAAACAAGTATGATGATATAGCTGAAATTACTGGAGAAAAATTTAATATTTTTTCGGTATTGAATTTAACAAGCAATGAAGTAAGGACCCACTCTGCATTTATCGGAGAACTTTTAAATGTAAAAGGATCACATGGATTAAAAGATGTTCCTTTAAAGCTTTTTATAAAAATACTTGAAGAAAAATTTACGCCACCGAAAGTCGATGAATCTGAAAATTTGATTGGAGAGGACAGATTCAAGTTTATTACCGAAACCGCCCTCACAACAGTTGAAAAGAACATTAGTAGATTAAATGAAGACAAAACCGAAGGCGGGCGTATTGATATTATCATTCAAGACAAGAATAAGACAAATGGTCTTGTCATTGAAAATAAAATTTATGCAAGAGAGCAGGAAAATCAATTGATTAGGTACTACAACTATTGTAAGGAAAATTTCTCAAAAGAAATACCTATTTTGTACTTAACATTGAATGGAAGCTTCCCTACTTCTGGATTAGATCTCATTGAAAAACAACATTATTTTAATATTTCTTATAAAGAAGATATTATAAATTGGTTAGAACTTTGCGTAAAAGAAGCATCTGACAAGCCAATGCTAAGAGAGGCTATAAAACAATATATTTATTTGATTAAAAAATTAACCGGACAAACATTAAATAAAAAAATGGGAGAAGAAATACAAGATCTAATTTTAAAAAATTTTTTATCTGCTGAACAAATCGTCAAAGAGTTTGAAAAAATAAAATATAAAATTTCAGGAAGTATTAGAACTAGAATAGCTGACAATCTAATTTTAGGGCTAGGTTCAAAATATATCGTGACGAAGCGTAATAATGTAGGTGACACAAATTCTGGAATATGGCTAGAATTAAAAGATTATCAAAATTTAGGAATCTACTTTGGGATAGAACCTTTCAGCGGGAAAGGAAATGTCCGCAACGAATTATTTTTTGGTGTTTTAAACTTAAATGATAAGGATAAAACCATTTTTGAAAATCATAATTTTAAGTGTGCAAGATGGTGGAGAGATGTAGACTTTTTTGAAAATCACGAAGATTTTAAGAATAACCGAATTAATTTTAGTGACTCAGAATTTATAAACTTTTTAGGGAAAGATCAGACTAGACAGAACGAACTGGTTGAAAAAATTTCTAAAAGAATGATCGAATTCATAAATTACAAAGAGAACTCTTTGATAAATGTTTGTAAAGAAATTATCTCAAAAAACAATAATTAGTAGCCTTTTATTTCTCTTGTATTCAATTAAATTATCAAATTCTAATTAGTAACAATTGTTGTTTAGATAAAAAAACATTGAATATGAGAAAAAAAGCATAATGAAATTTATGGACAAAATCAAAAACCTATTACAGCAGGTTTCAATCATTTCAAAAAAATATGATCAAATCGCGAAATTGACTGGCGAAAATTTTAATATTTTTTCATTAATGAATATGGAACACAATGAAGTATACACGCATTCTGCAATTATCGGAGAATTACTTAACCCGAATGGTTCCCACGGACAAGGAGCGATTTTTTTAAATTTATTTGTGGAATATATTAAAGAATGTTTTAATACAGAAGAACATAAAATAGAACTGGATTATTTTGGCACATTAGTAAATGATAAAATTTGCGAAAGAACTATAAATATTGAGAATAACTGGGATAATGTTACTGGGGGACGAATTGATATTATTGTAGAAGACAACAAACAAATTCTACTTATAGAAAACAAAATATATGCAATTGACCAGCCTTACCAATTAATAAGATATAAGAATTATGCAGAAACAAAACGTTCAAAAAAAGCATTTTTATTTTACTTAACACTAGACGGTAAAGACCTAAAAGAAAAAGAAGATCCATACTACACACAAGATGATGTTGAAATAATTGGCTTTAATTTTAAGTTTGATAAAAAGAGCGAATATGAAAATTTCAGAATACAAAGCAATGGCAAAAGTAATATTCATCATTGTCTGTATTATCCAATTTCGTTTGAAAAAGACATAAAGAACTGGATTGAAAAATGCCTAGAAAAAACACATTCGTTACCCATAATTAGAGAAACACTAATCCAGTATTTAAATTTAATTAAAAAATTAACCAATCAAACTACAAATAACATCAAGACAATGGAAATTCTGGAAATTTTAAAAGACAATATCGATCAAAGTTTTGAAATATCAAGAAGTATTGAACCTTTAAAATCTAAATTATACTATGATTTTTTTGAAAATATTTTGCAGTATGCTAGTAAAAAAGAAATTTCTGCAGATTTAAGCAATCTTAAAAACAATGCCTATTTTGGGCTATATTTAATTCCTAAGGAATGGAATTCTAAACCCTACACAATTGCTGTAATATTTGATACTGATCACGGTTACGATTATTCGGGTTTATATGTTTCTCTAAATTTTAATGATAACATTTCTGATATCGAAAAAATATCGATTCAGAAGAAATTTGATAACATTATTCCAAAGTTTGAGATTAACCATGCTAATATATGGAGAGATATTTCAAACCGAGATTGGGCTAATAATTCAAAAATCTGGGAAGATGTTGCCAAAGGAAAAAATGGCGATACATACAAAGAAATAATATCTACAATTGAAGAAATTATTGAAATTGAAAAATCATAGAGGCAATAAGCCTCTTTTTTCATGGCTACTTTTCTCACTGCCACACTTTGTCACATTCCACTATTTTATTTGCAATTGGAAAAGCCGAAAACCAACAAAAAGTAGGCATCATTTAAAAAACAAAAACTATGTCTCAAATGATTACCAAAGACAATGAATTAATTAGGATCAACCCTAACAATAGTAATAAAATAGAATACTCAACAACATCTGGCAGGTCTTGGCATGTAAGATTTTCTGGATCTTCTTACGGCAATTTTCAAGATTTAATAGATAATGGCACAGAAATATTAGCCAATACTTCAAAAGGTCTTTATTATTCAACTACAAATGGAAGAAGCTGGCACAGGAGAAGCTAAAAAAATTTACAAGAAATACAAATGACACACTTTGGCAGTGTGTCATTTTACTTTTGCTTGATAATAAAAAACTACTATTTCTATGATTTTAAATTATAATGAACTTTTGATCTGTATTAAGAAAATAGAAAAACAAATCTCACAGCTTAAACTTGAACAGCGTAATCTTATAATTGATCTCAACTTCATAAAAACAAGACGAGTGTTTACAAAACAAAAGCTTTTAGAACTTCAAATTTTAAATTACATAACACACTATCAGGAAAAGATAAAAAATAATCATTTAGAAAGTAAAATTTACAGCCATAAATTAAATGACTTAAAAAAAGATTATCAGTCAAAAACTAACGCTAATGAATTCATTTATTGCTTAAAAGAATTAGCTGAAACATACAATGATTTTATAAAAGATTTGAAGATTTTTTACGGACTTAATAGATTAGAAGATGTAAATGCGGTAAAAGAAAAAATCAAAAATCATATTTCTGTAATGGAAGAAATTTTCCTAGAATTATCACGATTAATCCTTCTACAAGATTCAATCACAGATAAAAATCAAATTGCAGATTTTAATGCGTTTGCAATCTTTTTTCAAGAACATTATTCTGTCAAAACAATTAGACTAAAAAAAGAAATAGATGTAAAGAAAAGGGCTTTAAGATCGTTTAAAGTATTTCTAAACTTTAGATTGATGAAACTAATTCGAATCGAAATAAAAGATTCTAAAGCTGAACTTGAAAATATTACTAATGCTAATATAAAGCTGATAGATCAGATCAAGTGGGAATATGTAATTATTTAGACTTAAATCTGGTAAGTTAAATATAAAAAAGGTTTCAGCTTTAAAAACTGAAACCTTAAATAATTGCTATGCTCCCACTCCTAAAGTTTGAATAATCGCAGAATCAAACCGTAAGATTATTTTTAAAAATCTATCGAAAAAAAATACTAATCTCCATCTAAAATAATAGTAGATTTACTCAATAAAAATTATTTAACTATGACAAGAAAAATACTCTACAAATTATTATTATTTTTTTTCTTAGCTTTTTCTGTTTCGTGCTCAAAAGATAAAAGTTTTAAAAATTTATCTTCGAAAGAAATAACAAACTATCTTTTAGTTAATGAGCAATTACCTATTAAAACTCTTTCAAATGCTTTGGATTTCCCCGAAAATATAATAATTGCAATAAATTTAGGACTTATCGAAATCAATGAAGAAGGAGAGCAAAAGCTTAGAGATATATTTCAAAAATTCATGGATGAAGGGAAAAATGATTTCATAAAAAAATATAATAAAAAAAAACAATCAGAGTTCATTAAAAATGATTGGGTAAAAAAAGAAATAAAAAGCATTTCAAAATCAAAATTAAATGAAATAAAAGAACAAGATTTTAAAAACAATGAAATTATTTCGAGTAAAATTGAAGGCTTAAAAAAATCTTTTGTGAAAGATAAAACAGATGATTTTTTAGATAATGAATTAAGTTTATTGTCTAAAAACTATTATGTCAATATGTACAAAATATTTTCTATACATATTCTTAGTGTTCCGCAAAAAATTAAAAACTTAAGTGTTTCATACTTAAATCAGGATGGAGTAGATTCTTTTAATAATGAATGGGACAATATTTTAAGCTCGTACATCAACGATAATGAGCTCAACAAAATCAATCAAAATTATTTTAACTTTATCGAATTTCAAAAACTAAAATACAAATTTCTTACTGGAAAAAATATAAATTTAGATATTCATCCTGTTGAGACTAAACTATTATATAGAAAAACGGATGATGATGCTATTGTTACGTATTTCTCTTCTGATTTATTAGATTATTTAATAGATTTCTTGATATTGCCCACGGTAATTCTTTTCATTCCTGTAATTGTAATAATCTATTCATTATTCTTCAATATTTCCAATTTTTTTAGCAATGTTGCTGGTGCAATAAATTTTTCAAAAGTTGCCTCACCTGTTTCAAGCATCTTATTTGTTTTTTTTTCATGTACGTTTCATACAAAATTACCAATGACATAAAAACTAAAATTAATTCCACGTATAAAGTGAATACTAGCAATGAAACAATTCTAGAAGAACTTAATCTGAATACAGAATTATTCTATATCCAATTTAAATAGTATGAAATCATTTCGTTTTATAATAATCTTATGTTTAATTCCCTTTTCTAGCTGCAAAAAAACTGGAAAAGAAACTATAGAAAATATTGGTAAAAAAGTATCAATTGATTTAATTGAAACGTCTGCAAAAACAGAAACAAAAACCGCTATAAAAGCATTAACGAAAAAAGAAATTGAATACAGTTTAGCTATTAATGGACTTAATAACCTAGTTTCAAATAAAGCAATAAAAATTCTTTCTAATAACGAAGCTTCATCTTTCGTAGATGATTTAAAAAAATTAAAATCTAATGTAACTCAAATTAATAATAATCCAGATTTAATCGTAGCTTATAAAAAAATATTTATTTCTGAATCTCATCGAACAAATATTAGTTATTTATTTCAAACAGAAAATTGGATAAAAAAGGGGAGCAAAGGTGATTTAACATTAGAAGTCCCACATAACATTAACAAAAAATTATTGGGACAAAAATTAAAAGAAGTTGAATTCATCCAAAAAATAATTCCTTTTGAAGGATTAAAGCTATCTGTCATTGTACCTGATTTCAGTAAATTTAAGGTATACAGTTCCCCACCTTTAAATCCTGTATTTTATAAAAGTTCTGATAAAATTCAATTTAGCATTTGCAGAGCAAATTTGAGAGAAGAGTATATGCAAAATCCGAAAAAAATAGAAAAAGCATTAATGGTTCAAAATGAAAGATTTGCAGCAAATGGAGGTCTCATTTCAAATGGTAAATTAATAACTAGTCCAAAAGTAATGCTGCAAAAACAAATAAAAGATATTCTTCAGAAATATCCAGGAAAACAGCAAGAAAGAATATTTGGCTTTGTATGGCATCATAATGAAAATGTTGGAATTATGGATCTAATTGCAGATGACATACACAACTCCGTAAAGCATATAGGTGGAAGAAACATTTGGGGCGGGGGTTCGATAGCCAGAAGATAATAAACAATAATAGCAACTTATTAAATAATAAAAATCAAAAACTCAAGATTAAATATAAAACGAAATAAAACTTAATTTCTTTAAATCATCTGCAAAACGGTTCGAAAATTGTCCCGTTAGGGCTACAGAGAATGACCCATCAAATTTTTGATGGGTTTTTTGTTTTTTACTGCCTCTGTCAATGCCTGTAAACGTTTGGACTAATCCAAAAATCGAGTTCACTCTTCCTGTTAGATATTCCCTGTTTTCAGCCTTAATTGACAATCCTTCTGGAAATACCAGATTCTGGATTCTTATCTTGCTGTCAATATCGCCTTCTTTCCAGTATTTATTGATATTTGTAACTTTATCTATTACTTTATCTATATGTCTACTGTGGTTAGATATTTTTTTGCTGTTTGCTGTAATCTGAATCTCAATTTCTTTTAATTCCGTGTCAAACTGATGTGAGTATCTATTATATTTTTCATCCCCGAAATTCGGATTTTCAAAATAGCGTTTATCGAGATTTTCGATTTTAGTTTCCAAATCTTTTTTCTTCGCAAGCAGACCTTTCATTTCTTCCCTGCCTTCATTTTCCATGATATCAAATAGTTTGTTGATCTGAAGTTTGAAAGGTTCTACAAATTGAGAACTTAACGTATATCTTGAAAGCAGTTTTTCAAACGAATCATTTAAACCTTCCGTTTTTGAATATGGCGTAGTCAATGCATTGAAACTTGCATTTCTGCATTTCTGGCATTTGTAGTAATGCGTATTCTTTTTTCTTACCACATAACTTGTAAGAGGGCTTCCGCATTCACATCTTAAAAATCCTGTCAGCGGTCTGAACTCATTGATCTTGCTTTTAGAATATTCTTTAACTGGCACTTTGCTTTCAGAGAGCATTCTGTCAACTTTCAGAAAATCGTCCTCGCTGACCAAACCTGTCCAGTTTCCTTTCACTGGCGCTTCAAGCAGTGCATTTACCGATATTCCGCAGTAAAAAGGATTGCGCCACATAGAACCGAGTGACTGTTTTGTAATATCTAGATTTAGCTTTGCCAGTTTTTCCCTGATTACAAAATCCCTTTCTCCTGCAAGCTTCCATTTCCAAGCTTTCTTTAAAATTTCTCCTTCTAGATTTATTGTAATAGACTGCTTTTCCTGCATTAAAGCATAATCCCCGACTTTCTTTCCTCTCATTGTATAGCCTCTTGGAGCTTTACCGAGCCAGTTTCCTGCTCTAAGAAGTGCTTTCATCCCAGGAATTGTTTTTTCAAGCCTGTCCATATTTTCCCTTCTGGCATCTAAAAGTTTGCTGTAAATATCAAGTTTGCTGTACTCGTCATTGGTGCACAGACCAGAAGAAGTTTCAATTAAATGCACTCCGAGCTTGTCCACCAGTTCATGAACTATGGTAATGGCGTTGCCTCCTGTTCTGGAAAACCTGCTGATAAATTTTATGGCGATTGCAAAAGGTTTCTGTTTTGCACTTTTAACTTCTTCCAATAATCTTGTAAACTCTTTTCTGGTAAAATCGCCCGAAGCGCTTTCATAAGTCCCTCCAAGCATATTTTTGAGCGTATAGCCGTTCTTAGAAGCAAACTGTATTATTTCTATGCGCTGTTCTTCAAGACTGTTGTTTACTAATTGTAATTTGGAGCTTACCCTAGTGTAGCCCCAGATTTCTTTTACCTCTGCTTTTTGGGCTAATTTCTCTCTCTGAAATTTCTTAAAACTTTCAATCCCCATAATCTACATTTTAAAATTATATACAATCACTGCTAATTGAAATAAGCTTTCGATTATCTCATTCCCCTCCGACTCTGAAATTTCTTCAAAACCTCTGCACCTTCTTAATTCTTCAATTGTTAATTTCCCTTCATTTGTTTTAGTTTTTTCTTCTGTGTCATAAATACCACTTTCCCATTCACAGAATCTAACCCCTTGTTTTTCAATTTGTAAATTTACAAAAGTTTTCCCTCGGGTGATTCTTCTTCTCTCATCCGTTGCTCTGTTTTTCATTATACAATTCCTCTTCATTAAAAAAAGACCGAGTCTCGGTCTTTTTTATTCCACAATCACTATCCGCTATAAAGTTAAAACACTTTTTTCATTTTATCCTGATCAAAATATGGTGGGGATAACTACAAATATAAAACGTAATTCACTGAGGTTCATAAGTAAAATTTACCTATCATTATTGACCTCGTCTTTCTTAACAAACAAAGGTAAATAGCTTTTTTATCAATCTAATGGACATAATATGTACATTAAAATATTATTTACTATTCGGAATCTGCTCTGGTTTCTTCTTTCAGTTCTTTATATAAATAGCTGATTTCATTTATAAGCTCAAATTCATCTATTGGAAACAGTTGAAGCGTTATTCCAAGTATCAGCCCAACATCAATGTTCTGGTTTTCAATCGTAGGAGGAACTTCTGCGCTGTCATGATCTAAAGCAATAATGCAGAGCTTGATTAGATTTGTGATAATCGAAGCAAGCTCATAGTAGTCGTAAACTCTGATCTCTGCAATATACATTCCTCTCTTATCGTCAGCTGGTTTTAAAGCAGTAAGCAGTCTTTCGCTTAATCCTTTGATTTGTTCAAGTTTTTTAATTTCATCTCTTTCCATGACTTTTAAATATTTCTTTAATTTTTTCCCTTTTTTCCAGAAATATTGCTTGGACTTCTTTCTTCATCCATTCAAGTTTCTCTTGAACATAATTTACCGTTTCCACATCAAAAGATTCATCTTTCTCACCCCACTGCACTTCTTTGCAGGCACATTCAATCTTTTCCAAAACTCTTCTCTCTTTTTCATTATTTAAATCAAATACGTTTCCGAGAGAAATGTTAAAAGCACCAATATATTTCTGCTGATAAGATATGCTTTCATGAGGAGTCCATTCTCCTTTGACAAGCCATGAAGCATTTATAAATAAATACCTAAACTGCTGTTGAAGAACATACAGCGCCATTAAATGGTTGTCATTTCTATGGTGGTGCTTAAAATCCCTTCCGATCGTATTTGATTCTGATGTCCACATTGAGTATCTTCTGCCCGTCTGTTTTAAAAGCCTTTTCATTTTTATATTTCTGATATCCAAAACCGCGTTCTGTCCAGACTTTTTATAAATGAGCTCCTTTTCCCTACAGTGGAAAATAAAAAACAGGTTTCCTCTTTTCAATTCATCTTTGATGCATTCCCTGTTAAAAAAACAGAATACAAACTCATTATGATTCTGGATTACTTTCCATAAATGGTCATTGACATCATCATAATAATGCTCGCTTTCTCTGCTTATCACCAGAGTCATAATCCCGATTTTTGATTCCAAATCCGATTCAGAGAAATACATGCAGTCAGCTTCGACAAACTCCAAAAGAAGTTTAGTCATTTTCTTTACAGCCCGATACTTTGGGTGCTCTTTCTGGATTAAAATATTGCAGTACATAGCATGTGATTTAAGATTCAACACTGGTAAGATTTTCAATCCTTTCCAATTCATTTTTAACTAAAGAAGTGCAGAAGCGTGCAAAGTCATTGTAACGATCCTGCAAAAGATTCATGTCTTCTTCTGAAAAAGTATCTTCCCCGCTGTAGCGAAGTGACGCATGTGATCTGCTTAACAGCGTAAAAAGATTTCTGTCCTGCTCTGTAATGCGAGGAAAAAAAGTGCTGATCTCTTCATTAAAATAACGGCATAATTCAAGAAGATAAGAAAGGGAAAAATGATTAGGAGAATAGCCCGTAATAAAGCGTAGCATCCCAAGACATATCTGTTCAATCATTGTATGGAGCATCAATGCTTTTAAAGGCGCATAGCATGCCCACTCATAATCTTCCTGCCAGCTTTCCATATTATTTACAATAATATTTCTGTAAGACAGGTATTCTTTTGCAGGCGACAGACTTCGTAATGCAAGGCTTTTTACTTCCAACACTACCGAGTCTTTTTTAAATAAAAGAGTACCGTTTAAAATAATATAAGTAAAGAAATGCTTCTGATCTGCTGTTGCATTATGAAAATCTGACAGTGTGTGGATTAAAAGTGTTGCACTGCATTTTTCTTTTGTTCTGCTTCTGATAATGTCTGCCAGATCATGAACAGCATTTGTTTTGTTCTCACTGGTAAATATCAGCAGATAATAATGCATTCCAGAAGTATGGACTTTATCAAAACAATATATCGCTTCGGTTTTAAGATACGAAGTAACAGCAGTACTTATAATCTTTTCGAGATCACAAATTTCAGTTTCAGACTGTTTTTCAAGCTGTTTCGGCTCAGAAAAGATGACAGCTTTTCGCTCACAATATGAAAGCTGTTCTTGAAAGATTTTCTTGGCTTCTTTTAAAATCTGGCTCAGTTTCTTCTGCGCCCCTTTTACCTTGTCTTTTTTAATTTTCACATCTCCTGAATAAGGAAAGTTAATCCTTGCTTCGTCCATAAGTTTAGCAATCTCCAGATCGCTCTTATTTTCAGCATCAAAAATTTTAGTAAGGACTGGCGCAAAATCTTTAATAATTTTTAGCTGTCTTAAAATATAATAATCGGAATGCTCTTTCCCCATCACCATTTCTCCTATATAGCCAAAAAGCAAGTTTATAGTCTGATGAATTGTATATAATGCAAGAGGATGGTTGTTTGTACCTTCATAATGCTGTGATCCCCTTCTGAGAGACTCCGCTTTGGCTGAATACTGGTTGCACTTCTTTATAGCTTTTTTTAGAAGTGCCGATACGAGCGGGATATTTGTTTTAATTTTAAAATCAAACTCTTCATCTTTAAAAAGAGCATTGCTTGATAGATACCACTTTAAATAATACAGATTACCGCTCTTTAAACGATGCAGTAAATCGGCTATATTTATAATAATATAAGCGTCTGATGTATACTTATTTAAAACCTTGTCTGCCCAGACATACATCTCCGATGCGATCTGATCTGATTCTTCTCTTAAGATTATAGTCAGTATATGACCATTTCTTCCAGCGGTCTGCGCCTCATGAAGGGTGACTGCCGTAATGTCCATGAATGATTGGAGTTCTCTCACTGCATTCTCCAATTCTTTCTGTTTCTGAATTTGAACTGCACTCATAATTTTGAATTTTTAATTGATACTTGTCTGAAAAATTGTATTTTTGTTTAACACACAGGCAAGTAAGCAAATGCTTGTGCCGTACGGTATCAAAATTTGCCGTACCGTACATGAGATTTTTTGTATCATACATGAATCCTGCTTTTTTATTCTTAATTATTATCTTTGAGCTATGAGTACATTAACAAAACCAAACCACATGGGGCGCAAGATCAGCCGTATCCGTGAACTGAAAGACATGAAGCAGGAAGCGCTGGCGCAGGCTATGGGAACAAACCAGCAGACTGTTTCTATATTAGAAAACAGTGAAGATATAGATGATGAAAAATTAGCAGAAGTGGCAAAAGCCTTAGGAGTGAGTGTAGAAGCAATTAAAAATTTTTCTGACGAAGGTGTTATTAATTACTTCAACACTTTTAATGAAGCTGTCGCAAATAATAATTTTGGACGACAAGATAACATTAACTTTAATCCGTTAGATAAAGTTGTTGAGCTTTATGAACGATTAGTTCAAGCAGAAAAAGACAAAGTTGAATATTTGGAAAAATTACTAAAAGCCAAATAAGCTTTATAAAAGATATATTAATTCGCATAAAAAGAGA
>NZ_DHEI01000162.1:30091-53268 GCF_002399805.1 Flavobacterium sp. UBA4854 | reverse complement strand
TCTCTTTTTATGCGAATTAATATTTTTATGAAGACAGAAGATATTCCAATAACTTTTTATAAAAAACACTTCCTTGAGCAGACTGCAATTTATTATTACAATGATTTAATGCTAAAATATTGAGAGGGCACTTTTATTATTTCATATAAATTTACTCCTTCATGAATTTCAAATTTTATAAAATCATGTTTACCATCACTGATTTCTTCAATAAGCTTATTTTCGTATTCAATGATGTTTTCTTTAGATAGTAATTTTCTAGATTTATCCAGAATTTGTAAAAGTGTCAATTTACTGGTCACCATTTCTTTAGTTATTTTAGCTCTTATAAGTCTAAAAAATTCATCGTAGCTATCAACTAAAGTTTCAACTTTCCCTTTAATTATTTTATCATTAATAAAAAGATTTGCTAATAAATGATTTACGATTTCAAGTAATAAATACAAATGCTCTTTTTTAGGTTTTACAATTTCATGTAAAGCATCATTTCCCATAAATCTTATTGAATGTAATCTTTTGGATTCACTTAATGTAAGATGTCCTTTTTTATTAAGTAAATCAATTCTAACGGATAGGTTATTATCCTTAATTTTTAAGTGATTACATAATGCTTCAATTATCGCTCTTAGACCTCCAGCTGTGAGAATTGACAAATCAGCTTTGAAAGCCATGATAGTTTCAGTATATATAGTTCGAATATTTTCAGGAATGTAATGTTGATGTTCCAATTCATTAGCTTTTTCTAGATAAAAAGGAAAAATCATTTTATCAAAAAAATAATCAGCATTACCTTCTTCATCATGCTCGACCATTTCTGTATCCCCATATACTTTTAAGAAAGATATATTTTCACAACCTAAACATTCTATAACACAATAATTTTCAATCCACATAAAAAAGTCATTTTCATCACCACCTCTCAATTCTTTTTTGAAAAGTTCTTTATGATTTCTTAAACCTTTACAATTTTTACAAAAATATTTTTCTTTCATATTTTCCATAATTTAAATCCTTGCATTTAATTATTACATCCATCTATAAGTTTATATCTTGTCTAAAAAAATATCTTTGGCATAAAGATGTGTTTCTACTAAACGAATATAAAATCACTGTTATAAATCATTTTATAATTCAAGAGCCATTTTAATAAAACCACCGAAATTTTTATCCATCAATACCATGCCTGCATCTTGCGGATTATCAAGCTTATACCTTCCTTTTGCTGATCCATTTAATGCATAATAATGTCCATCAATCTCAATAACACACCAATGTTTGTCTCTACACTCAATAACTACTTCATCTGCATAAAATGGCCAATCTCCATCAAATTCAGATTTTAAAATCTTCTTATATTTTATGTTTGGATTTATTTTTCTTTCTAAATCATCTTCTAATGTTCTTTTATATACTTGTTTAGGTGTTTCTTTATATCGAGTTGTGTTTTTTCTATAATCTCTATTTCCAAAATCCTTTTCGTAAAGCAATCCAAAATCATAAAAAGATGTAGACGATATTTGTTTTGCCTTTTCTCCAATGCAATTAAAAATAATTTGTCTTGATAAGGCTGAAATAAATCGTTCAAAAATTATAATTATAATACTATTTAATTTGTAAAAAACTTCATGTTCAGTTTCTCTACTAGATAGTTTTGACAATAATTTCTCATCTCTAAATAAATGTTTATTTTCAAATTCTGTCCATAATTCCTTTGCGTTTAAGGGAATTACTTTATTTTCAGTTATTAGATCAAAATTGTAGTACCTTGACTTTTTACCAAATTCTGATATTATAAAAAGTAATTCTTTTAAGTCTTCATCGTTTTTTAAAAATTCAATATCATTATTATATTGAGGTCTTTTAAAATCAAAATAATAATTATCAATAATTTCTTTTAATAGCGATTCCAAATCGTGACCAAGATTTTTAAGGTACTTAAAAGTGGGGTACTCGCTATTTTCATTGTGATATGCAAGGCAAATATATGATTTCATGAATCTTTCAAAACCTTGTGATAAAAGTTGAAAAGGTAAAAAATGAAAATTATTGTTTAAACTAATATTTTGAAGCTCACCAAACCCAAGTACTATTAATTTACTAGATATTTCAACTTCTTCCAATAAGGCAAAATGCTTAAGTATATCTTTTTGACTCATAATCTTCTTTATTATTTTATAAAACTTTATGCTTGCATTTTATTCTTCCAAAATATCATATAAGTAAGCTAATAACCAAATTGTTATTCCCGTCTTTACTTTTAAGCTTCTAACTTGATTTTCAGTTAATCCAATATTTGGCTGATGAACATTACATAAAATAGAATAACAATCACAAACATATTGAATTTCATTTTTTGTAAAATCTTCAAGCGTGCCATATTCAAATTTTGATGTAAAATATTCTATTTTTTGTGCTCTTTTAATTTTTACCAATTCGATATTTTGTTTTCCCAAATGATATTTTTTAAAATTACTTTCAAACATCTCGACATCTTTTATTTTTTCAAGTGGAGCTAATACTTCATCAATTAAATATTCTAAAATAGTTCTCAAAGAAATTAAGCATTGTCTTAATTTATCAGGATTGTTTTCAGATTCAAGAACTTGAGTTGCTCCAATCCAAAGGTTTTCAAGATTATGATTTTCTAAATATGGTATTAGATTATCATTCAAAATTTTTTCTTTTTCCTTAATATCATCATCTGTTAAGTCAGACGCCAATGATTCTTTGAATTCCTCAGCAGATCTTAAATTTAATATTTCTAAATCACTAATAAAACCAAATTGTAATTCCGGATTATTTTTAATTCTTTCTGGAATAGTAGAAATTTGTTTTAATGTTTCTAAAAATTCTTCATTAAATAAATTACCAAACTTTGGTATTTCAATTTTCGGTAAAACAAAATTTGGAATTGGCATAATTTGAAAATCAATTTTAGGAAAGTCAAAACCAGGAATAGTAAATTTAAATTTATTCTGCATTTCAATCATTTGTCTTACACTTTCTGGAATTGGTTTAGCAAGTTTAGCAAACTCATTTAAAGTCTTATTAATTCCTGCAATCTCTTGCATTTTATCAAAGTTATTTTCCATTTTTTAGTTTTCTTAAATGCATTACGCACATATTAATTTGCTTAGCTTAATCAAAATTTTATCGGAAGAAATCTATTAAAAGTATATAAATTTTTCAGAACAAATACTCAATGATGATTTATCTTTTAAATGCTTTTTTTAACATCTTTTCAACAGCTACCTTTGTTTGTTCAGCAACATATTTATGTGCTTTTTCAATTAACTTTTTTTTAAATTCTTCACAGCAGCAATTAATTTGAAATCCTTTTGTTGTCTTTATAAATTCAGGACTGACATTATGCTCTGTACATACTTCATTTTCAATTTTACGTTTAATTGCGCTATAATCTAGAAAATCGCTCATATTTTTTTATTTAATTATTGAACAAAGCTATTCATGTAGTACGCAATGTTTTTGCGTAGTTAAAAATTCATTCAAATTACTGGTGTTATATTTAAAAATTACTTGCAGGAAATCATTTCTTCTAACCGTTAAAATGACATTATAACACTAATCAATACTTCAATATAAAACTATCTCACTGCTTTAACTTCAGAATTCCAAGAACCACTTCTAAAAGAAAAAAAGCAAAGCAAGGTATTGGACACAGCCAGAGAAGTGCGCATAACATTTTTCTTCGTTCCTCAAAAAAATGCCCTTCGGGACTTATAGCACTTCAACTGTCTGACTGTCCAATTAAAGACTGCTTTCTTTTTTCCCTTTTTCTTTTTTTTAAGTATTTCATTGTAACATTCTACAGCCATCATGACCATATTTTGCGCATGATACATTCAAATATTTTCTTTAAATTAGAAGCCTGCTTTTAAGAATCTCCAAAGATTGCCATGTTCCTGCAATCTGCAAGATGAACGGTTGTTTAACAACCGCCTATCTTGCCACACATTGCCTCGGAACTCGGCGGTGGAGAAACTTAAAAGAAAAGAGTTTGATAATAATGAAAATGAAAGATGATGAAAAGAGAAAATTCAAACAGAACACGAATCGTGGGACTGCGATTCACTGCCTTGGAGTATGCCGAGCTGGAAAAGAGATTCAGAGCAAGCACCTGCCGAAAATTAAGTGATCATATCCGAAGACACTTATTCAACAAACCAATTGTAGCAACTTACAGAAATCAGTCTTTAGACGATCTGATGGAAGAGACAGCTTTGCTTACTTCCGAATTACGGGCAATCGGCAATAATATCAATCAAATCGCCAGAAAGATAAACACGTTCAAAACAGTTCCCGATTTCAAAGGGCATCTTTACCTGTTCGAGATACAGAGAAAAAGGCTTTTTGATAAAATGGAAGAGGTCTCAGGTCACACCCAAAAAATAGCAGAAAAATGGTTGCAGTGATAAAAACAAGTTCGTCCATAAGAGGCATTCTGAATTACAACGAAAATAAAGTTGAGATTGGAAAAGCTGAATGCATCAGTGCTGTGAATTATCCGCTGGAACTGGAAAAACTGAGTTTTACTTCAAAATTAAACCGCTTTCTAAAACTGGCAGAACTCAATACCAATGCAAAGCGAAATACAGTGCATATCTCGCTAAACTTTGATCCTTCGGAGAATCATTCAAAAGAAAAACTGGCTGAAATTGCAGACATCTATATGGAAAAACTGGGATTCGGCAGACAGCCTTATCTGGTTTATCAGCATTATGATGCAGGGCATCCGCACTGCCATATCGTGACAAACAACATTCAGAGAGACGGAAAAAGAATCGACCTGCATTTATTAGGGATCAGAAAATCAGAACCTGCCCGAAAAGAAATTGAAGAAATGTTTGGGCTTGTAAAAGCTGAAGGAAGAAAACAGAAAGAACAATTTTCGTTAAATCCGATAGATGTCGGCAGAGTTCAATACGGAAAAGCAGAGTCTAGAAGGGCGATCAATTCAGTTTTAAATAAGGTTTTATTTGATTACAAATATTCAAACCTGCCTGAACTCAACGCAGTTTTAAACCTCTATAATGTTCATGCTGACAGAGGAAGCGAGGAATCAAGAGTTTTTAAAAACAACGGACTGCTTTACAAGATACTTGACCAGAATTCAAAACCGATAGGCGTGCCCATAAAAGCCAGTGAATTCTACACCAGACCTACCTTAAAATTTCTGGAGGAAAAATTCAGAATAAACGAAACAAAGAAGCAATATTGCAAAAATCATGTCAGAAATACTTTGAAACAGGCTTTTTTTGATGAAAGAATTACTTCTGTTGAGAGATTATCTGAAAGGCTCAAAGATGAAGCCATTCATACTGTGCTAAGAAAAAGCAGTGAGGGAAAGCTTTATGGAATTACTTTCATAGACTTTAAAACACAGTCGGTTGTCAATGGAAGCAGTCTGGGAAAAGAATTCAGCGCAAAAAGAATTCAGGAAAGCTGTGCAATGAACATACTTGCACTTGAAAGAAAGTATCAAAACTCTTTTTCAACAAATTCAGAGAACTTTAAAAATTTTGAATTAAGAGAGTATTTAAAAGAAAATCTTGCAGATATACTCCTTCGTGGTGAAAAAATAAATGACTACATATCTAAAGAATTTAAACAAAGAAAGAAGAAAACAATTAAGAGAGGAATTTGATTACTAGAGAAACATTTATCCTTTCCCATTTTTCAAGTTACATAGTTATTAGAGATTACCTAAATTTATCAAAAATCATTTCTTTAGGTCTAAATAAAATTCAATACCAGCATCTGGAAAAATTGAAGAATATACTTTCTTCTTAGTGTTATAACTCAAAGGGTTTATTTCGATTAAGATTTTAATATTTTCAATGTATCGGTCGTCAATTAAACTAAAGATATACTCTATAAAATCAAATGCGCTTTTATAATATTTTTCGACATTTTCTTTTGAAGGATTTAAGTATGCTTTATTCAGAACTTCGATTTGAAAAGATTTTTTAGTAAGATTAAATAAAGGAAATATATCATCAAAATATTCTTCTCCAAGAATGTTTATTTTAGAATTTTCGTCAAAGTGAACATACTTATTTCTGATAGATATGAGATCTAAAATATTTTTTATCTCCTGTCTATCAATATCTATATCATGTTTAAAAATATGAGTGAAGAACTTGATGTTTTCTAACTTTTCCTTAAAACTATAGTTGAGATATTTTTTTAAGACATCTTCATAATTCAGCAGTTCCTTTTTTGCTCCTATTCTAATGATTATATTAATAAAAGATTCAATCATAAAAGCTGTATTTAGCAATAGAGATTTAGCTTTTGGATGAAAAGCAATTAAATTGCTTGTGTACACCTTAAGACCAGAAAGATAAACATCTATCTCTTGCTTTGTAGCTATGTGACCTTTAATTAAAGGTGGCTCGTCCAAATTTATATTACGAACTTCTTCAATTAAATCAGTTATTGAATTCAAATAACTCTTATAATGGTTTATATAAACTATATGTTTTTCAAATTTCAAAATTTGAAAATTTATCTCATCTTTATATTTTTCAAGGTTTTTTTGAAAAAACGTATGTATATTAAAGTTAGAATCTTCATGATAAAAGGTAACTTCTAATTGTTTGCATGTTCTAACAAGATGAACAAATCCTTTATCATTTTCAACTACAAAATCCCACCAAATTAAATTGTCCAGTGGAAGTCCTTCTTTAAACGTTGTGTAAATTCCATTTGGTTTGTCAATACCCACACATTTAAATAAAGAATATAATCTTAAACAATTATAGTTTAAGTCTCGAATTGAGTCTATATTGTAATTTGCTTTTTTTTGAAAAAAATCTAAGTATTTTATAGGTACTAAATTCCAGTTTGCTATTTCATAATCAATTGTATATTCCATATATGTATTAAATTACAATAAGTATGACATTTCTAAATTCATTTTGTAAAGTTTTAAAATATTTTGCTTTTTGAATTTAGCTATATATGCAAATTAAAAAAAATAGCCCCCGACGATAGACTATTTTTATTTATCTCCTACAAACTAAATTGTATAGTTAGTAAGAAGCTACTTGTGTGTGGTGTCATTTCTGACTGTCGGTTGTAGCAATATCTTAATAAACTTCTTGACTTCTTTTTGCTTGCAGTTCCATTCTAAAATCAAACTCCGTCCATTTAGTAAACCAAAATTTTTCTTGCTCTATTAAGTTTACTTGATTACTGTTAATACTGATCAAATTTAATAATTCCTTTTTAAATTTATATTTATTTACTTTTTTATTAAAATTGTTTTTTAAACCCATTATTGAATCTACTAAATTTTCTTCATATTTATAAACATTGAATCCATCATCTTTTTGTAACTCATCTTTATAAGCATTAAAGCAATGTGATATTTTTTGAAAAACTCTTTTATCCATTACTCCTAAAGATTTATTTTTGTATATCTCTAATAGTGCTGTTTTAGTGTCTTTTAAATAATTCTCTAAATTGTTTATTGGCTGAATAATGGAAGTATGAAATCTATCTAAATCATGTAATAGTTTATTTTTGTCATTATTTTCTATTTTATCATTTAAATATGGGCAACTTAAGACATCCATTAATAGTAAAATTAGTTCTGTATCACTTTTCCAATTAGAATTAAAAACTGCTTGCTTAAACTTCTCAATAATATGTTCCTTTAATTTATCTTTAATATCTCTATAAACTTCAATGTCTTTCAAATAAAAAAGCAAGACCGTTATAGAGAAATAATTTAGTTTGTTGCTAAATTCTATTATGCCACTTGAATGAATTTTTATATTAAAATAAGAAGAAAGAACCTTCGGGTTTAATCTATATTCGCGTCCTAACTGACTTAAAGCAATTAATAGATATAATGTTTCAATCTGCGTTTCTTTTTTTGTTTTATTCTTCTGTAATATTAAATATATTTCATCTGAAATTTTCTTTAAAACATTATGTTTGTTTTGAGGTAAAAAAGGCTCGCTGTAACCATTTGTTTTATTCTTTTTTAAAAAACATATGATTTTATCAATTATCAAACAAAGTTTAATAGTTGAATTAACTCGGGGGGAAACAGAATATAAAAAAAAAGCTACATCTAAAATTTCTAAAAATCCTTTTTCAAATTCTTTCTGGAATTTCTCATTTTTATTTTCTAAATCTATATTTTCTATGAGCTTAGCAGTCCTTTTGTCTAAAACTGCTAAGCTATAATTCATAATGTCTTTATACTCGACATTTGTTTCTTTTACAATAGACTTAAATCTAGTAATTACATTATTAGACGAAAAATAAACCGTATTTAAACTTGCAACATTTCCGGTATTTTCCTCATTTATGCTAATTGATTTTTCTTTTAACTTTAAATGATCATGAAACAAGTCACTAATTTTTTGTTTTGCCAAACTAATTTCGGTTATAATTGGCTTATCATATATAATTGATTTATTATCGTTTATATACATTTTGTATTCTTTCAAGCAAAATTTGAATTCCTTTAGTATTCTTTCAATATCATTTTCATTATTATAAAAGATAAAAAAATCATCCACATATCTAAATATTTCATAATCTACCTTATGAATTAGACTATTACAATCTTGATCTTCAATTTTTAATCTTTCATATATATTTCTGTCAATCTGTTGAAGAATTAATTCAGCGAAAATTCTGGAAAATTCTGGACCGATAACAATTCCATTAGTCTCATTTGCATTTAAAGATTGCATCAACCTATCAAATTCTCCAGCGAAAGTATTTAAGGAAGGATCAATATTATCCTTTATTATAGTTTTATTGAAAATTGCCCAAGAGATAGTATGGGTATAAATACTGTCGAAACATTTAGAAATATCGATTTTCAGTAATTTATTATATTTTTTTTCACATCTATGAAATTGATATGATTCGAAAAATTTATGAATATTACTATATTTTTGATAAGTAAAATATGATTTTAAATTTTCATATTCACTTTCATCTTGTTCAATCTGCGAATGTTCTAAATCTCCATCAATATTCTTTTTATGGAGCAAATCATTATAAAAAGTGAATTTTGCAACACTTGCTGGTTTTCTTATTGAAAATGGACTTACAGTGCAATAGTAGAGAATTAGGCTCTCATATTTTTTATAAAAATCTGAAACAAGTACTTGATTTTTTGGATGAATAATATTTAGTTCTCTGTAATCATTTACTTTATGATTAATATTAAAGATAAAAGGGCTGTTTTTAATTCCAGAGCTAAACAAAATATCTTCAATTATAGAGAAAGCTTTATTTTTAGAATTTCTAAATTTACGATTTGAAATGCTTTTTCTTCTCTTAAGTAAATAATTATAAAAATACCTATTTGAAAAAATTAGAGGCGTTTCATATGGTAAAACATCTGATAAAACAACTCTTTCATTAGAATATGTTATTAATATTTTTTTCCTCATATTATAATTTTTTCCAAATTTTTAAAATTTTTTCATTTTGAAAAGCACGAAAATTAAAATTCAAGAATGACTTTTCATTGAATCCATTATAAAATGATAATTTTTGTAGTCTATCAATTAAAGAAGGCTTGCTACTTGCAACAATCTTTTCTATTTCAGCTTGTAAAACTTTATCAAGTTCAATAAGATTACTTAGATCGTTTATAAATTCATTTGAATAATAAACACCGACGAAAACATTATCTTTCCTTCTAACTAGTTGATAATTATTAGTTAAAAATTTAATTCTTTGGAGAAGAAGCCGATTTATACTATTATGATTATTTGGGAATTTTAATTTTTCTGCCGTAAAATCCTCAAATGAAGTTTTTATTTTGTCAATATATCTATTGTATTTTTTGTCCGACATTAAAATTTTCAATGGCTTTCTTTCAATATGTTCGGTAGTTGTTTGCTGTAATAGATTCAGAGAATAGTCATCCGTATTCATTCCTATTTTATCATTATAACTTTTAAACTTATCTTGATTTTTTATAAGCTTTAAAGGAATATCAGTTGAAGATACGATCTTACTTGCAGTCGTTTTTTTATAGCCAATTATAAATTTATAGCCCAAATAATTAAGTTCATAATCTTTTGATTTTTTCCTATCCTTATTTTCTTTTCTTAAGTCTAAAATAGAAGTTTTAGAAGCATTGATATTTAATCTTGTACTTTTTAAAACCATGCTTTTTAATTCTGCCTTATAATTTAAGATTGATTTACTTTCCCTCCTATTTTCAGGCGTAATCACTATAATAATATCATCCACGTACCTACAATAATAAGTAACATTCGGATAGGTTGCTATTTTTTTATCAAAATCTCTTAAGTAAAGTTCGGATAGATATGCACTTATACCAATTCCTCTGGGTACACCAACTCTTTCGTCGTCTATCGTTTTAATACCATCACTTACCAATATTTTCCAATATTGATTAAGAATATCTTTAATTATTTTTTTTGAAGGATAACTTAATAAACTATTTTCATCAATTTTTGATAAAAGTTCTTTATGCGGAATTGATTCATAAAAGCTTTCAATATCTGTTCTTACTATAACTTTCGGGAAACCATCATCTAAAATTAATTTAAGCTGTGAAATTATATCTTTCCTGTTTGCTTGTTTTACCTTAAATGTTTTATAGAGATTTCTTTGTAGTTGCTTTAAAACAAAAAAGTGTTCTGGTTTACTTTCAACTGTATAAAGCTGGTTATCAAATTTTATTTGCCCTTTTTTAATTTCAATTTTATAATTTTCATTATTAGTTATCTTTCCTAACTCTAAAAGTATTGCTTCAAGTATTGTTTCTCTTTCTTCAATTAATTTCTCTTTTTCAATATTCAGATCATCAATCGCTTTATAGTCTTCTTTTTTCCTTAAGTGTTTTTTAGGCAATTTATTGAATTCCTCATTTATTCTTTTATTTAATGTAATTTTCTTCTCCGTAATGTCACGTGATTTCTGAAAAATGTCCGCATTTTTAAATGTTTTTTTATTTTCAAGATAGTTTCCCTTTCTGTTCTCAACATCAAGGATTATCCTAAAATTCTCATAAGAAAAAGATTGATCTAGCATTTTAAAATTTGTTTCTTTTTTCAGTTTACATATTCGGTTTCCATAACAAATTAAAGTAATTTATTTATTATCGCATTATGGAAAACCGTAACAAGAAAATAAATTTTCCAATTATAAACAATGCGTATAAATACTGTTTTTATACTCGTAATTAAAAATTGATTTACTAGATTAACTCAACTGCTTTACGAAGTAATAAGAAATGTTCTCTATTTAATAAATCAAATTTGTTTTAATCCAAACACACATGCTATACTACTAAAATAAACTGCCATAAATTGGTTAGGCAATTTCATGGTTCCTACTAATTCTTCGAAATATTAAGATCAGCGAAATTGATATTTTTTTTGTGAGAAATGTATTCAACAAATAAAAAGCCCGTTTGATGGTTTGTGAAATAAAAAATTCTATTTTTGGAAAATCCAAAAACTAAAATTTATCAGATCAATCAAATATGATAGACCAATCAAACATATACACAAGCTAGGTGTGATAGCAAAAAACTAGCGTAAATAAAAGATGTATATTTGAAACTTAAAAAAATATGACAACAATAGGACTCAGAGCAACTCCAAATGAGATATATTACGCTATTATTGAAAAAGAAGATAGTGGCGTGATTTCAATATTATCTTGCTCAAAATTAATTATTCCATTATCACTAATTTTCCCAGAACAGTTAAATTTTGTTCGCAAAAATTTCAAAGATATTATTCTTGAATATTCTGTTGAAAATGCTGGGATTAGAATAACTGAAAGTACTGCAAGATCCATTAGTATTCAACGTGTATCTTTTGAGGCAATTCTTCAAGAATTACTGTCAAATAGTTCTGTCATGAAATACTTTGTTGGACAAATTTCAAATATTTCTTCTAAAATTGGATTTCCTCGAGAAGAATTCAAACCCTTATTAGTCAAAAATGCTGAATTTGACATGATCGAAAATTGGAATCAATACGATGTAATATGTAAAGAAGCTATTTTAGTTGGATTAGCCTCATTAAATTTATAAATATGAGTATAGGATTAACAACCGCAAATTTAAATTTTGAATCTATAAAAGAAATTGGTCAACAAGGGAGAAATTCCCAAGTCTATTTATCCCACGATAAACAACTTGATGCAGAGATTGTAATCAAAAAAGTTTTAAAGGCAAAAATTGCTGACCCTTTAGAATTTTATACGGAAGCAAAAAGACTGTATGCATCTGAACACCAACATGTAGTTCAAATCAAATATGCTTGTGAAGATACTGATTGTATATATTTAGCAATGCCTTATTATAAGAATGGATCTTTGAAAACATTGATTGATTCAAGATTTTTAACGGTACGAGAAATTATCCGTTATTCAACACAATTTTTATCAGGACTTCACAATATCCACGTCAAGAAATTAATACATTTTGACATAAAGCCTGATAACATTTTATTGTCTGACAATAACGAAGCTCTTGTGACAGATTTCGGTCTCACAAAAAATATGAATTCGTTAGGGTTTGCATCAAGTTCGATGCACTATCCAAAGCAGATTCCCCCAGAAGTATTTTCCCAAACTCAACATAGTATGTTATATGATATTTACTCAGCAGGTGTAACCCTATATCGTCTTTGTAATGGAAATACCGTTTATTATAATCAATTTGCAAATTTTAGTTCGCAACCTGCTTATATTTCTGCTATACAATCAGGAAATTTTCCTGATCGAACATTTTATTTCTCACACATACCTAAACTTCTTCGGCAAGCAATAAATACTGCAATGAGTGTTGATCAAGGCTCAAGACATCAAACTGTCCTTGAGTTAATGAATGAACTTTCAAGCATCAATTCTCTTTTGGACTGGCAAATGACAATTACAAGTACCAGCAATAATTGGACACTAGACTTAGATGATAAAATTATTGTTGTATCTTTAACTTTTAACGGAACAGTTTATAATTTGAGTGCAACTAAGACAATTAAAGCATCTGGCAACACAACAAATATAGCCAGTGCTGATATTAAAAACATTAAACTCACAGCGATTGATAAAACTGTTCAGAAGGTATTATTATCTCTTGAATGAAAAAAAAGATTCAAAATAAAAACCTTTCAAGAAGTCAAAATTCGTTCCCTTATCTATCAAATAGCTTAGAGGTAAGACTCTCATTATCAAAATCCGTTGATATTTCTAATAATCATAAAATTCAAGAGGAAAATGGGTATTGGAAAATTTTACCTATTCAGAAAAAAACTAAGAGATAGACACTGCACCTAACTGTAATTTTGAAACAAATACAAAAATTCACTAAAATGGAAGTAAAATTTGACTTAGTTAGAATTGGAAAAATTCGAAAAAACTCGTTCGCTGAAATGATTCTCAAACAGAATGTTGACTTTTTAAAAAATAGTATTCGAATATTTCTAAAAAATGAATATCCTAGTGATAAACATGATAAAATTAGTCTTGAAATGATTATTCCTGCAAAAGGCTATAATATTAAAATAGCATTAAGAAGTGTAAAAGATAATCGTATAAAAAAAGAATTGAGAGATAATTTTCCATATTCTATTTATAAAGGTAAAGACACAATTATTGAAATGAATGCGTTAAATAGAGTCTTTGGTGGTTACTGAATAAAAGAAACTACTGGGAAGAACATTTACACAAGGTCTAGGTATTTTTCTTAATTAAAATTGGTTTCCTACTTAATATGATTTTGTTACTTCGAAACACTAAGGTTTCATAGAAGATTTGATTTTTAACATCCAAACTTTCTTTGAGATTTTTAAATTCGATTTAAGTAGTTAACACCAGCGGTAGTTGTTATATAAATTATATCAAAACGTTTTTTGCGTGAAATCACATTTTGGATAAGATTTACACCCAAAAAAACTTCCATATTTCCCTTGGCGTTCAATCAATTTATTACCGCATCTGGGACATTTTATTTCTTGAATTATTTTCTTATCAGGATTATTAATTCTTCGTTTAACAGAATTAATATGTTCTCTTTGATCAACCGATTTTACTAAGTTAAAATTATTAATTTTTTGAAAAATATTTTCTTTATCGGTTTCTGATAGATTTACACGTGAATATTTTTTAATCGTTTTTATAAGAAGATTTACATTAATAACGTCAATGTTTGTATCTACTTTTATGTTGGCTTTTGTACAGAAAACCACAATAGATATGTATTCTAGATCGCTGTATACTTTTAGGCAATTTTTCAAGGCTTTTATATGTCCCTCATTTTGGAGAATAGGATTATAAAACTTTGTTTTGTATTTATATATTACTTGAGTCCAATACTTTGAGTTTTCATATCCAACAATCCATCCTTTATAATTTTTGGTCTCAATGACAAAGACTCCAAAACTAGAAATTACTATATGATCGATTTGAGTAGTTATTGCACCCGTTTTTAGGACGACATTATTAATAACTTTATAATCTGACTTATCAAAGAAATATAATATTAAAGAAACTTTTTTCTCTCCAATTATCCCTTTGATTTTTGACTTATAAAAACCAAAAATAAACATTAGTAAAAAAATCAGAATTAGAAAAGTTAATTCCATAAATTTCCATTATAAATTTCACCTAATATAATATAAAAGAGACTGTTATAAAATAAAAGTTTATAAAAAAATTTCGGCAAATTGGTTGTAAAATAGGATGCTTCACACTGCTAAAACGAGAAAAGCTTCAGATTTATTTGAAGCTTTTCTCGATAATTTTAAATCTACCTTGGCATTCTTTGGACAAAGATTACAAATTTGCGCTGTTGCTTACAACATATCATAGGATTTATTTAGCGAACATTGCATAAAACCATATATTTAAAAACTACCAACTTACATTTATTATTCCTTCATCGTAATCTACAGACACTGAATAACCTGCTTCTTCCAATTTTTCTTTACAATATCTTAAGTCCTTAGAATTTAATCCTGCAGTTTTATCATACTCAAGTGAATATTTGCCTTCGGAAGTTTCCTGTGCAATATCCATATAGATACCATCTAGAACTCTATCTTCTAAATAGTCTTCATCTCTTGAATAGTTATTAATTCCATCAGCTGTATTTCTTGCGTCACTCGCTTCCATATATAATTATTTTTAGTTTATTTTTTTCTTTAATCAAAAAACATATTTTTATTCTTCCCTGAGCAAACTGAATATCATCTATTTTTTTAATATTTACTCGTGAAAGTAATTATTTTTTTCATGAATATTAAATGCATTTTGATTATTCAATTGTAAACTTTACAATGTGAAATTGTGGCTTACATTCTTATTTTGATTTTTTGCTACTTTAACTTTATCAATATAAGTTTTTCCAGAGATGTCAGTTATTGTAAACCCTTTCCTATTTTTTGATTTTATATATACATAGTAAACTCCAGGAGACACATTTATACTATAATTACCGTTATTATCTATTGTAGTTTCTATAAAAGGCTCTTTCCCATTTTGAAATTGAAATAAAGTGGGGAACAACTCTTTATCTATATTTTTAAATTTTTCATCAGTTTCTGCATTATATTTTTCTAACTCTTTACTATACTTATGAAGATCTTGCTGAGCGTTCTCCATATCTGCCTTATACTTTTCTTTTTCACTTCCCTTTGAATTATTGTATAAGAAAGAACAGTTATCGTACCTTGTCTTGGTCATTTCATAAATGTTTCTATACGAACTTGCAAAATGATAATTTTTCCACAATTGGTAGTCAAAATTTTTGACTTGTGCGGAATCTACAACTACGACAGTCGCTCCAAGATCAGGTTTATCACCTTGGTATTTATTAAAGTAATATGTGACTACTCCTTTTATAACGCTTGTAGCTGAATTTGTATCAACTGGATCTTTTGAGTAAGTAAAAGTTCCATTCTTATTCAAAATAACTTTTCTACCGCTTTCAGTAGTTGCAATTTCTTGACTATAGATAAATGATACTGCAAAGAATAAAAACAAAGAGGTAACGTTTTTCATAATGATCTTTTTTTTGTCGAATTTAATTAATCTGGATTGCTATATTTTATGGATTTCCGTAATTATCGTTTTTTTTCGAACATATAATTTCGCTAAAATCTCTCCGATAACAAATAACTATCATTAATTCATTATTACAGTACGGGAAATCGTAATGCAGAGATAAATTTTATTTCAATGGAGGTTGTTTTTTGATGAATGTAACATTATTCTTCTCAAAGTTTATTGGCTTTAAAGGAGTTGTCACTTCATTTGGTTTGATAAAAGAATTATGTCCCCATGTAGACAAAAAATCATTAATTACTTTTACAAATGATTGTTGTATTTTTTTTTCAACTTCATTAGGGTTTTTAGGTTCAATTAAATATTCAAAACTTGTTTCAAAACCATCGGTTCGACTCCAAATATTAATAATTATTGATGCTTCTATATTGCTTGTGTTATTATTCAAAGACTTATAAACACATTCATTAAATATTTGTGGTGTAAAGCTTGAAGTTCCATTGTTAATTAAAATTATTCCGCCTTTATGCTTTTGACTATGGAGAATATTATTCTTTGTTGATTTAATTTGTTCCGATGCTGATTTGATTGCTTCTTGAATAGGACTCCTAAAGATATTTGTAAAGATGCTGTAATTTAATTTATCAAAATCTTCTGTTGTTATTTCAATAAAATTCGAATTTTTGGAATTATAAAAATTGGCAAGTTTATTTTGAACACTTTCTTTTAACAAGCGTTCTTCTTCAATTAATTTAAGTTCAAAAATATAATTATCGATTACATAATCTGCATTTCTTATTTTATTCTCCTCTTTATAAACTAATCTCTTACCTCCTGCTTGTTCAAATACATTATCAATTAAATCTTCCGTTATTTTCGGAAACAATAGAGGAGGAGAATTTTTAAAACCACGCCAATTATCAGTAAAAACTAAAAAAGAATCTTTACCCGATATTACTTTTTCATATTCTTCAATTACAGACTGGTCTTGATTATAGATTAAGTTTTCAATTAAAGTAGATTTATGAATCTTTGAAATAGGAGTCCATTTTTCTGATCTAATAAAGTTAATTGCTTTTTGTAGTGCAGAATTTTCATCTTCATCACCTATTAAAATACATAATGTTGCAATTTGCCAAGAAAAATATTTGACATGATTATCAAGTGGAACTGCTTTCAATAAAAATCTCTGAACTCTATTACTCATAATTTTATAATTTTAGATAGTTCTGTCGCTTCTGGCAAACTTGCCTCTAACGTCTTGAAGTTTGTAAAGATTGAATTCGGACTGACGAAAACATTCCAAATATAATGTAACTTTTTATTAAGCCAATTGCCCTAATCCGCTATAGTAGATGTTATTTGCAGTGCTTTTATCAGCAATATTTTCTCCAAGCTATTCGTAATTGTTCGGCTGTTCTTGACAATATATAATCGGGTTCTGAATTTCCATCAAATGTCATTTCTCTGTATTTTGTTTCTGCCAATCCACTTGAAACAACATTTTTCAAATCACCTATTGGTTTTTCATTTTCTATAATGTCAATAAGTTCATCAGAAAAAGTATTATTTATTACGTGACATATTAATCTTAAATCAGATTCGTTAATTTCTTCATTTACATAAGCTTCAAATGCAATTGCTAGATATTCAACTTTAACTGTAGAATCACTTTGTTCAATAGTTGTAAATATTGCATCTCCAAATTTTGTTCGACTCTTTTCATTTTTTTTTGAATCATTAATAAGTACCTTCTTTTGTTCACTATTAATTTCTCCAATCTTTTCTAAAAACAATTTTATTTTATTAAGATAAGCTCTATCTCTTAAACTCTGGATACCTCTAATAATTTTTAAGGAAGACCCAAGAATTGGTATCTCTTTTATTACTTCATTTTCTATTAATGAATCTATAAATACTTCTGAATTGTCAGCTAAAAAATCTTGAAAATTTTCGTTCATGTTTTTGGTTTTGTATTGCATACACTATTCTGGCAATTGTTAAGGCTGGAGAATAAAGATGCGAGATTTTTCGGTTAAACACAAATTTCCCAAGTATAAAACCAACTTTCCATTAAGCCTAAAAACCCAATCTCGCCAAACAGCTGTTAGCGGAAGGCTTTCTTGCTTATAATTAAGGTTCTATTTGCAATAAATTCAGTGGTTTACTTTTCTAAATTAACTTTTGTGTAATTTCGTAAAGTTGTAATTAATTTTTAATATTTCAGTATGATTCAATTTGATATATATCGAGATTTAACAAAAGAAATCTATGCAGATGACATTCCAAAGTTTTCAGGTTCTGAGAATTGGGGAAATTTAAGTAGTAAATTTCTATTTATATTCAGCAGATTAGATTATCTGAATGACACTTTAGTTTCAATATGCGAAAAAGTAGAAATTTATAATGTCAATCTCAAACAGAGAAATGGTTTGACTAGTAAGAAAATTAAAATCGCACCTTACATTGAAATTATTCACGTTATGTCAGATTTAAGAATGATAGTTGATGAGCTTATAGCTTTGCTATACATTGTTGAAAAAAGAAAAGTTTTAGGCGATTATCCTAGTAAAATTGAAATAGATTCTATTGGCAATCTATTGGGTAAATGGAATGAGAGAAAATTTGATGATGTGAGATTCTTTATTGATTACAAAGATTTTTTAAAGAATGTGAATGATATTACGAACACTTACAAACATTCATTTATAAATGACCATATTGTATTTTACAGACAACTTGATAAGCCAACTGTTTATGCAATAAGGAATTTTAATAGCGAATTTGACAAACAAAAAAATAAATTAATAGCAATTCCATTAGAGAATATTGTAAATGATTTCAATAAAATGTTTAAGGAGTATAGAATATTATTAAAAGAAATGACGTTTGAGCAAATAGTAGATGATTTTGAGAAGAAAAAACAATTATAAAATTTTAAAGGATAAAATCATTAAATTTTCCACGAAATCATTTTCGAAGAAGCTTTCTGCTAACTATTTATATGCGTGACAAAACCACACAAATCTATTCAAATATTAGGAGAGATATGTGTTAATTTCATTTAATTATTTATTTAATCATATGCTTTTACTACAAATAATGAAAGGGCTTTTATATGATTGATATTTTTTTACATTTAAAATGAGTGGTAACGCAAAGAAGAGAAAAAAATTAAGATGCACATTCTAAAATATTATAATAATCTAAGATAATCTGGTTAGATATTTGAATGCTTCCCGCTACAAGTATAAAGCTTCAGAGAAATCTGGAGCTTTTTTTGTTTTTGACTATTTCTTTTGAGGTTTTATATTTTTTGTCACATCTGTTATCCTTAAATTAGTCTTTTCTATTATCTCGATATATTACTTCCCATGTTGGTTCAAATTCTAACTCTTCAAATTGGAACGAATGTAAATTTTTATCTTTATATATATCACTACTAAAAGTATCTTGTATCCAATTTAAGAAAGTCCAATTCCCTACTTTTTCAGGCTTACCCCATCTTCTTGTTTTCAAAATTGTTGCTTTCGAATTTATTTTTTCCGATAGCTTTTTTAAAATAGGTCTGGAATCAAGTTTTAAACTCTTAGCTATTGCAACTACAATGAAATATCCAAATTCAATATGCCGTTTGTTTTCAAAACCTATTTGATTAGATATTGAAATGTAAATTTCTGGAGGACATTGCCTTTTTTCGCAAATTGTCCAAATCGGTGACCAAAGTTCGAAATCAAGAAAGTAATTCTCCTTGTCATCAGACATTGTCCACTTTTCGTGTGATTTTTCATTCCATTTAAGTCGTCCAAGCTTTAAATCAGAATGATAGACAAATTCTTTATTGTCCTTTTTAGAAAAACGTTTTTCAAGTTTGAATTTAGTTGCCCTAATTCCTGTTTCTTTTAAAGATTCACTTTGTTTTACTAGCAAATCAAAATATGGTTCAAAGCTCGATTTCCAATTTGTTTTTATCCAAGGAAATTTTTTCTCGTCAACCTGTCCAAAAATTAAGTAAAAATCATACTGTCTATTCTCCCAACTACAATCAGCATTAGTCAAATTGTCGTAAAGATTTACAAACTTATCTTCAAGTTGTTTTATTAATCTCATTTTCTGTTGTTTTGTTTATGAATATAACTAATTTATATATGCAACAAAACTATCAAAATTGTCATGATATTTTATTTTATAATAAATCATTTAAGATGCGTATTCAATAAAATTATAATAATCCACAATAATGTGGTTAGATATTTGAATGCTTCCCGCTACTAAGACAAAAGCTTCAGATTTCTCTGAAGCTTTTTTTGTTTTTACCCATTTTTTGATTCTCTTTTTAGGCCACAGATTGCAAATCCGCGTTATCGCTATCTGTATATTGGAGTTATCGGATTTTTATTTCGTCCGTTTTGCTTCTATCTTTTTTCCATTCTGTAATAAAAACAAATTTGAAATTTCTCCTTTTTCGTTCTTTTCAAACTGAATTTGCGCATCTACTACTTTGTAGAAAAATAACATTTCACTTTCTACAAATATTCGGAACGCATCTTGTCCTGTCAATTGTGAAAATAGTTGGTCTTTATCTAATGAAATTTTGATTTCAAAATCTTTTTCAACTTCATAAGTCCCAACAAACTTTTGAAGTTCTTCAGTTGTAATACTAATTTCTTTTCTGATTTTTTGCACAGGCAATGGTTTATTATATAAAATATTTCTAATTGCTTTTGAAGGAATTGAAACGTTGCTGTGATTTTGAAGCATTATTATTGTTTTATCATTTGTAAGATGTCTATCGATAAAAGTTACATAACCTGGCCAACCCCCATCATGGTTTGCAATTTTTCCAAAATCAGCATTTTCTTCAATTCCCCAACCAAAACCATAATTCCTTTTAGCTCCGTCTTTCAAAGTTGTTAATTCAAAAACTGCTTTCATTCCCTCTTTTGTGAGTAATTTATTGGTATATAATGCTCGATCCCAAATCAGTAAATCGTTTACAGTTGAATTGACTGTTCCGTCTCCAACAATACCATCAAGCCAAATAACCATTTTAGTTTCTTTCAATTCGTCTGGTAAAACATATTTTTTCAAACTATCTGAGTAAACATAACCAAAAGCATAATTGTCAATTTTCTTTGGTGATAATCTACGATTGTAAACAAAGGTATCTTTCATTTTCAACGGTTGGAAAATAGCTATTTTTAGATAGTCAGCGTATGTCATACCCGATGCTTTCTCAATTATAGATGCCAATAATGCATAGCCCGTGTTGCTATATTCCCATTTAGTATTTGGCTCAAATAATATTTTTGGCTGATGTTTACTAAATATATCAATTATGTCTTTGTTCGTGGCAATTTTAGATTTATCAAATAAACTATCCATAAGCTGCATATAGTCTGGCAGACCTCCAGTATGGTTCAATAAGTTTCTTACAGTTACACCCTTATAAAAAGAAAGTTCGGGTAAGTATTTTTTGATGTCATCGTCCAAATTCAACTTTCCTTTTTCTTTAAGTATCATTATCCCCATAGCTGTGAACTGCTTTGAACAAGATGCCAATTCAAAAATCGAATTTTCGTTCAATTTTTCTTTTGTAGTTTCGTTTGCAAGTCCAAAACTACGGCTATAAATAACTTTACCTTTTTCTGCAATTAGAAAATTTCCATTGATTTTCTCTTTTGAATAAAGTGAATTGAGCAAACTGTCAATTTTTTGAATTCTGTCTTGTCCAAATGTAAGATGTGCAATTAAAAGAAGTCCAATTGTAATTGTTAATTTCATTTTTTATTTTTTTGTTAATTAATGAAGATGAGATGCCTCGCAAAATTGCCACCAACTTATTTACATGTATGACAAAACCACACATAGCCATCCAAATTTGGATAGCTATGTGTGATAAATTTCATACATTATTTATCTCTCAAATATATATTTTTTTCACTACAAACTGTTAAAAGGACACTAAATTTGATTGAGGCTTTTTAGCACTTAATATGAGTGATTATACAAACAAAAAGCATAGAAAAAAATCAAGAAACACATGCTAAAATATTGTGATAATCCAGGATGATCTGGTTAGCTATTTGAATGCTTTCTCATACTAAATAAAAAAGCTCCAGATTTCTCTGAAGCTTTTTTATTTTACAAACTTTTTCCGAAGCTTTATATTGTTTTGTTCACGGGCGGGACGCTTGCGTTAGTGAGGAACAGAAGAAGGATGCCTCAATTACAATTTTTTATTTCAAGTTTATAATCCAATGTATTTATTTGTTGAATAAAATATTTTATCGAATTTTCTTTATCCATTCCACTAAAGCAGTATGCTACAAATCCTTTCACAAAATCTTCGCCAATAGCTTGCGAAATTATCAATTTCGGATTAGTAGTTGCTTCTTCCATTAATTTACAGAATACCGTTGATTCTTCATCTGTCATTTTTTTGTCAAAATAAATTTCATAATTGAATGTAGTACTCATAAAATTGCGGTTAATTTCATTATTAAAGCAATACCAAATTACGATTTTATTTCCAGTTCTGTTTCGGTATGCATCACGCATGCCCATTTGTTGTTTTCTTTAACCCAAGTCGAAGTGCAGACACACTTTATAGGTGCTTTTTGACTTTGATCTACTATCTCAAAATCGAGACGATATCCTATTACAGCAGTATTTTCGGCAATTAGTTTTTCTTTTACATCATAGATGTTCAGCACTTTTATTTTATTGGTCTGCCCAGAGTCGAACATATTTTTGAACTCAACCTCACTGATGCTCTGAATACCATTTTTTCCGGCAACTATGCAAGGAAAAAATGTCAAATTTCTTACTGTTTCATAATCATTATTTTCAACTCCGTTCCAGTATTTTTTTTCCAATTCTATAATTTGACCTTCCATATCATCTTGTTATTAATTAGACATTTCACAAATTTCACATTAATATTGAAATAAAGTCGCTCTTTTAACATAGATTTAATTTAAGCTTTTTAATCATAAATCAGGCTTTGGACCTTTTGAAATTATAGATCTCATCACTCCAGGAAACCATCTTTGCAGCCAAACAGCAAGTTTGCCATGACCTGTGAAAATGTAATTTCTCTTTCGTTTTAAAATAGCTTGTACCAT
>NZ_DHEI01000162.1:29803-29928 GCF_002399805.1 Flavobacterium sp. UBA4854 | reverse complement strand
TGTTCAGGATGCCAGACTCCGTTATTGTCAATTCGCGCAATTTCCGAAACCACAAATCCGGGATGCACTGTGGTACAAGTAACGCCTGTTCCCATTAATTCAACCTGCAAAGTCTGTCCAATAGA
>NZ_DHEI01000162.1:10035-29407 GCF_002399805.1 Flavobacterium sp. UBA4854 | reverse complement strand
CTGCATTTTCAATAGAGGTTTCTTCCATTATGTCACACGGAATTACTAATGCTTGTCCGTCAGAATCTCTAATTGTGACGGCAACTTTATCCAATAATTCTTTACGTCTTGACGAAAGAACAACTTTATATCCTAATCTGCTCCATTCAAAAGCCATTGATTTTCCAATGCCAGATGAAGCGCCAGTTATCCATATTACTTCTTCTTTCGCTTTTGTCATTTTTACAATGTTTACCCTAAAGATATAACTTATTCATTATAAATCACATAATAACAAAAAACAAGACTTTCTCACTTTTACGTTCACGAATAGTGTCTAACTTTTTTGGGACAGACCAGAGACGCTTACGCAGCTTTTCAGTTGAATGCATTGGAAAGCATAAGCTTCTAAATTTTTACAAAAATATTAGTGTAATATTTTTTACCATCAGGACTTACTCTCATCGAAATGCCAAAATAATTAAAATCTCCCTCAATAATTTTTTTATGTTCTGGACTATTTAACCATCCATTTAAAACACCTTCTGGAGACTGATAATTGTATCCAACATTTTCGCCTACATTTTTTGCTCCCAATACTTTTCTTATATTTTCAGATCGACTTACAAAATCATTATGGCTTACCAAATTGCTTTCGATCATATTATTATCATGTTCTTCAGCCTTGAAAGAAAGATAATCTTTTACTTGTATAGAATCCAATCCTCTTGACATCCTATAATCATTTATTAATTTCATCGTTTCCAATTCTACAGCACTATAAGTATAGTTCGCCATAATTTCATCTTTATAATTCGTTTGCATCCCTTCAGAGGAATCAGCAGAACAAGCATTTATAATCAAGACAAATGCTATCAATAATCCTTTTTGCAATGTTTTTTTCATTTTTGCCTCATATTGCTTATGTTGTAAAACAGAAGCCTTGTTTTTAAATTTTATGGTGCAAATTTCAGATTATAAAAAGCAACCAAATCCCCGTAAAAGACTTAAAAACAACACAATAAGACTTAAAAAATACGCAACAAGTCAACTACAAATGAAGCACTTAGAAACTAAAAAGCGCAAAGTCAGAGACATTTGCGCAACTTCTCAGTTTAGCTCTCGAAAATGCAAGTTTTAATCCTTTATAGAAACTTTTCTCATCTCAGAACTAACTTATACAATTCATCTACCAATTCCATTTCATCACTTGTAAGCATTTGCAAAGCAATTTCAAGCAAAAGCAATACATCCATTCCTGTTGAAGATGGATCATCTTTTAATGCACAAATACTTGTTTTTAATAAAGAGGCAATTATAAGATTCAATTCGCTATACGAAGCAATTTTCAACGACAAATTAAACTGATTGTCACTTTTGGGAGCTGGTTCTAGTTTTTTGAAATAATTAATTTTATTCATTAATACTACAAAATCTTCTATTATTTCTCTTTGTTGTAATTTCATAATCATACTTTTTTCTATTAGACAAATTTATAAGTGTGCAAATAAAAAATAAGGAACGTATTTATCCAGTCAAATACATCTGTTAAAAATTAGGAAGACAATTATTCCCCTATTTGAACTCTAAATTTTGACAGAATTAGAGAAAGATTATTCTTTCAAAAACAAAATTATTCAATATTTAGAAAAAATATTTTTCCTTAAAGAGACAAACATTTTACCCACATAATCTCAACAACTTTTTATTAATCAAATAAATACAAATACACTAACTCGATAAACACACCAATATTGACCGCCCAAAATGCTTTTTCATCAAAAAAAAATTAAAAATTTTTATCAAAATCCTTTGTACATCTCAAAAATAGTTGCATTTTTGCACCCGCAATAACAAAGCAGGTCCGTTCGTCTATCGGTTAGGACGCCAGGTTTTCATCCTGGTAAGGGGGGTTCGATTCCCCCACGGACTACTTAATAAGCCAAAAGCTCTAGAGAAATCTGGAGCTTTTTTTGTTTATATTTACTTCGTTAAATGTTTGAGTTTTTAAAAAGACTATTAAGGCGCACAAAACCTACAAATTAGCCATAAATAGAAATGCAAAAAACAGCAAACACAATAACAAAGCAAACAAGAAGTTATGAATGAAGTAATTTCAGATTATAAGAAACAATCAAAAAAAAATCAACCCAAATCTTAAAATGAAACACAAATTAGTAGCCCTTTTATTTGTATTCGCCTTTGCAAATATATCTGCACAAGCACCCGCCAGTAAAACCAATTACACCAACAGCAAATTACCTGCAGAAGAAGCTGTTACTAACAAGTCTCTAAAACCGCTAAAAAAAATCTCTTTAGACGATACTTCTATTTTAATCTACGACTATGACGGTTCTCTTTTTTCATGGGATCTGGAAGTTGAAAGTATTGTTTGGACCGTAAAAGCTTCGGATGCTAATTCTGAAATGTGTGCCAATAAAATAACGATACAAGACGGAGTTGTATATATTCCGTTTGTTAATGGCGAAATTTATGCGGTAGATAACGGAACGGGCGCTATTTTTTGGAAATCAAGATTAGGCAACATCAAAGATCAGATTGTTCTAAAAGATCAAACTCCAATTATTGCTAACGGAAAATTATTTATAACGGCTCAAAATCAAAATCAGAGCAGTAATTTATACGCTTTAGACTTAAAAGATGGAAGCTTGGCTTGGAACTACAAATTAGACACGCCAAACAACGACATAGAGCCATTATTTTTCGACAATAAGATTTTTACCCAAAGCGGAAACAATGTGTATTGTTTTGAAGCCAATACAGGCAAATTGCTAAACCAAAAAAGTTTTGACGAAACTATGACTGGAAAACCCGTTACTGATGGAGAAAGTGTTTTTATAGCTGGCGACAAAAATTGGCTCTACGCATTAAAACCAAACAGCTTGGATGTTTTATGGCAATTTAAAATAGACGAAAACCAAAACAACGTTAAAGAACGCATAGTTTGCCACGACAAAAAACTATATTTTGCAGCGCAAGGCCCAGAAGTTTCCTCTATTTATGCTGTTGATTCTAAAACAGGAACTCAGCTTTGGAAAACAAATTTTAAGGGCGATAATGTTGAATATATAGTTAAAGAAGTTGATAATCTTTGGGGATACACACAAAAAAAGAAACTTTTTGAATTAGACTTATCAAACGGCGAAATGGCTTTTGAAGAAAAGCTAACTACGTTGCCTATTTCAAATATTGAATTTCCAAATGATGACAACTTGCTTTATTACTATTGCGATGCAGGATTAATTCAGTTCGATTTAAAAGAAAAAGACGAAAATGTTTATTATATGCGCACCTCAATTACAGACAATCCTTATAGCGCTTATTTAAAGATAATTCGATAATAAAAAAAGAAGCTTCTTCCGTTTGAAAAAGCTTCTTTTTTTTGCAACAAATAAAAAAGACCATTATAAACGGTCTTTTTACTATCTTATTTTTGAGAAAAATTATGCTCTAAACAAAGCATATTTATTGTAGCTATACAAAACTTTATCATAAGGAACATAAAGCGAAACTATCTTCTCTGTTGACTCGTCAAATTGAATTCCGTTGTGTTTTCTAAACAAATAAATCTCTTTCAAACAATTAGAAAGGCTTTGGTGGATTTCGCTTGTAAATGTTGGCAATTTTTTATCTCCTACCAAAAGATCAATCTGGTAGTTTGAACTGCTTTTTGACAAGTTGTTACCAATAATTCTAATCGTAAAAGTTGTTGGTTTTCCGTATTGTTCTCCCTGATATTGTAGCGTCATGATTTCTTTTTATTAAATGATTAGTACTACCGCCAATTACTTGGCTTTTGGTTCTCTAGATACTTTTATTAAAGTTATAAAAATTTAAGACAAACATAAAAAATCCTTTCTAAATTATATGTTATTTTTTTAAGAAACCTTAAAGTCTAAAAAAACGAAAACCGTAAGGAATTACGGTTTTAACAATTAACTAAATGTAAAATTCATTCATAAGCATCGATTGGTTTTGGTAAACTATTGTAATTTATTTTCTTGGTTTATTTCTAATAAAAATGGATTTCCGTTCTCATCCATCATTGTCATATTCAACACATCTAATAGTGCTATTTTTTTTGAAACTTCGCCCGTAAACTTATTGTACGAAAGATTCAATTCTTTCAGATTGGCAAGCTTTTCAATTTCTATCGGAATCGCTCCTGTAAAATCATTATCAAACAAACTGAAATTCTGCAGCGCATTCAAATTTATGATTTCATTGGTCAAAATTCCCGAAAGCTTATTATTATTCAAAAGCAACACTTTTAATCCAGAAATTTTATAAATCGAAACAGGCAGTTTTCCGTTAATTTCATTATTAAAAACGGCTAAAATTTCAAGCTTATTCAACTTTCCAATTTCTGATGGAAGCTCTCCTGAAATAGCATTCATAAAAAGCTCCAAGTCTTTCAATTTTGCTAATTGACAAATTGAAGCTGGAATTACCCCAGACAATTTATTATTAGCAATATTGAGCAATTCTAATTCTTTCAAATTAAAAACCGAAGGAGACAAACTTCCTTCAATTTTATTCTTCTCCAGATTTAGCGATTCTAAATTTACAAGATCGTAAAAAGCTTCGGGCAATTCGCCTTGCAGATTATTATCTGCTAAATTAAGCGCCACTACTTTTCCATTTTGAGTTTTAACTCCATACCAAGTAGAAACTGGCAGATTTAAATCCCACTTTGTTTTCCACTGCAAACCATTTGTTGCCTGATATAATTTTATAAGCGCTTCTTTTTCTTTATCCGAAATGGTATCTGCCAAAACACTTAGCGAAAAAGCAAACACTAAAGAAAATGTAATTAAAATTTTCATAACAGATTTGGGATTTGTTACAATCGTAAAATTATATAATTCATAGCTATAATACACTAAATATCGGTAAACTGTTAATAAAAAAATAATTAGTAAGATTTAAACTACTTTATAATATTTCATAAAATCTGCGTTTATTTTAACTACATTTGACTAACTAATTCTAAAAACCTCATATTATGCAAATTAACTTCGCCGCTTTATTTATTGCAGCAATTGTAACACTAGTAACTGGTTTTATCTGGTACAGCCCAAAAGTATTCGGAACTATCTGGATGAAGGAAAACAATCTTACCCAAGAGGAATTAAGAAAAGGAAATATGCTTAAAATCTTCGGATTGACTTACCTCTTTTCTTTAATGATTACAATGACTTTAATGTCGCTAACCATCCATCAATCTGGCGCAATCGGAATGGTTGGCGGACCACCATTAATGGATAGTGCAAAACCTTCATTTGCAGCTTTTATGGCAGATTACGGAATGGCTTACAGAACTTTTAAACATGGCGCTCTTCATGGTTTTATGTCTGGATTGTTTTTTGCGTTTCCGCTAATTGGAATTAATGGTTTATTCGAAAGAAAATCTTGGAAATATATTTTTATTCACGCTGGATACTGGATGCTTACCCTAACTCTTATGGGAGGAATTATCTGCGGATTTGCTTAAATAAAAAATACTCAAACCCGTTTGAAAAGATAACTCAAACGGGTTTTTCTCAAATAATAGCTCAAACTCCGTTAGTTATTGCAAATATTATCTAATTTTGAAGAAATTAGCTCACTCTTTTGAATACAACATATTCTTTCCAGATTTATAAAAGCGCATCGTTATTGCCTTTAGAATGGAACTCGCTAGCTGCAAACAACATTTTTTTGACACGAGAATATCTCGAAGTACTGGAAAATTCTTCTCCGGTAAATATGACTTGTCATTTTATTGGACTTTTTGAAGAAGAAAAACTAATCGGAATTGTTTTAACGCAGTTTTTATTTGCAGAAAAACTCGAGTCTTTTGGCGAACGCGACAAATGCTTGAAAACCTCTGTTCGTAATTTTGCTTTAAAGAATTTTGCTTCGCACGTTTTATTTGTCGGAAACAACATGCTTACCGGCCAGAATGCTTTTATTTTTGATAAAACAATCAAAGAATCGAAAGCAATTAAAACGCTTCATAAAGCAATTAATCAGCTTAAAAAGGATTTAAAAGAAAGCGGAAAAAAAGTTCATATTACAAGCATAAAAGATTTTACAGCAAAAGAAATCGAACCGCTTCAAGATGAATTCAAAAACAATTATACGTTTTCTACACAGCCGAATATGGTTTTCGAAATCAACAAAAGCTGGAAAACAGAACAAGATTATATTGATGCTTTATCTAAAAAATATCGTGATCAGTACAAACGCGCTCGAAAAAAATCGGAAGGAATTGTAAAACAGCAAATGTCTCTTTCTGACATTAAACAATACGAAGATGTAATTTACGATTTGTATTTTCATGTTGCAAAAAATGCTCCTTTCAATACTTTTTTTCTGGCTCGAAATCATTTTAGTTTTTTTAAAGAAATTATGGGAGAAAACTTTCTTCTTTATGGTTATTTCATAGACGAAAAACTAATCGGTTTCAACACTTTAATCAAAAACGGCGATGTAATGGATACGTATTTTTTAGGTTATGATGAAAGTGTTCAGCGCGAAAAAATGCTGTACTTAAATATGCTTTATGATATGATTGCTTATTCTATCAAGAAAGGATTCAAAGAAATTGTTTTTGCTAGAACCGCACTAGAAATCAAAAGCTCTGTTGGCGCCAAACCTGTAAAGATGTATGGTTTAATTACACATAGCAATGCTTTGATTAATCATAACATTTCTAGATTTTTTAATTATCTAGAACCTAAAACCGAATGGCAGGAACGTAATCCTTTTAAATAAAATTCAATCAAAATTAAGGAACCGCAATTTTCATTTGCTTGTGCAGAATATCAATTTTTAAAGAAGTCTGCGCTCCGCAATATTCTCCATCGATTTGAAAATTAACAGGATAATCTGTTTTTATTTCTGCTTTATCGGTCGAAATAATCACAATGTCATCAGAATCAATTGGCATATTTCCAGTTATAATTTTTCCAATTAAAAGCAAATCAAGACTTTTCAAAACCACCAATTCAAACTTCCCATCATTCATAGCTCCATTTGGATTAATAATGACTCCAGTTCCATATTTCTGCGAATTGGCAATTACAATCATTCTTGCAACATGCTGAACTGTTTTATTGTTTGCTGAAATTGTTGCTACAAATGGCTCTTCTGATTCTTTTAGCGTTGTAAAAGCTTGCAATGCATAACCCCAAAATCCTCGAACATCACTCTGTTCATAATTTTTAACCAGATTTGCATTTAACCCAAGATCGCTCAAATGAATACTTTTTTTACCATTGATGCAAATCATATCCATTTCGATATAATGATTCAGAAACGCTATTTTAAGGTTCTCTTCTATTCCATTAGGAAGATTTAAGTCAACAGAAAGTCCATTTGCCGAACCTGCAGGCAAAATCCCGATTATAACATCTTGCTCTTCCATTGCTTCGGCAACCATTTTTATAGTTCCATCGCCCCCAGCAACAATAATTCGCTCTGGCCGAGATTCATCGTATAAAGATTGTATTGTTTTTAAATCGTTATTTCCAGTTGTTTCATACACTTTCAGATCAAAATGATGTATTACGGCAAAAGTTTCTACAGCATCAATCAAATCCGATTTATCCAAGTCTCCAGAAATAGGATTTACAACAAACAGTATATTCTTTTTCAAAATTTTATTTTTAAAACCAATTAATTTGAGTAATTTACAGTTACATAAATATACGTAATTAATGAAACCAATTCTACAATTATATCGTGGTTATGCAAATGAGCAAGAGTTAATTGTAATGGGACACGTTTTAAAGAGAGAGCATAAATACAATTTTGAAAAAAGAAAGTTAAAAAATGCTACTTCTGTCCTCAAATTATTCAGAATAAAAACCATTAAAAATTTTGATGTTTATCTTCATTATAATAATGAAATAATTCATACCAAAACATTAGATGATGGTTTTTTTAATTTTTGCATTCCGCTAGAAAAAGAAACTCATTTTGGATGGATGCCTTATGAGGTAAGCTTAAAATACAAAGATGAGACCGTTGTATGCAAAGGCACTTTCATAAGACCACACAAAGGAAAACTCGGAATTATATCTGATATTGATGATACTTTTCTGATTTCGCACACAAATAACTTTTTTCGAAAACTTTATATTTTATTATTTAGAAATGTAAATGACCGCAAAGTTTTTAAAGATGTCGTAGCTCATTATCAAGCTTTAAGTTCTGCTGGAAGAGACAATCTAGAAGAAGTAAATGCCTTTTTCTTCATCTCTAGCAGCGAATGGAATTTATATCGATTTATTGCCAAATTCACTAAAATAAATCATTTGCCAAAAGCAGTTTTTCTTTTAAAAGATATTAAAAGAGGAATCACCGATTTCTTTATGAGCGGAAGAGGAAATCATGATCATAAATTCGAAAAAATCAAACATGTAGTAGAATTCTATCCTACTCTAAAATACGTTTTAATGGGCGATGATTCTCAGCACGATCCAATGCTTTATGAAAGAATCTGTAAAATATTTCCCGTTACAGTTGTTGCTGTTTATATTAGACAGACTGGTAAAGCCCAGAAAAATGAAGTAAAAAAAATTCTGAAAAATTTAGAGAGCCTGAATGTTTCTGTTTGTTATTTTAAAGAAAGCAGCAAAGCAATTGAACACTCTCGATCTATTGGAATTATTAAGTAGTTTGTTTCAAGTTTCAAGTTTCAAGTTTTGAACTGAATGACTGTTTTAACGCCAAGTTTTTTTGATCTGTAAGCTTTTATAAAAACGCAAAGTTCGCAAAGCTGTCTATCGATAAAGCTTTGCAAACTTTGTACATTGTAAATGCAAACTATAAAAACTTAACGTGCTTTGCGTTAAAAATTACTCATCAAGACAAAACTTGAAATCTGAAACTTAAAGCAAAAAACTATGCATTAAAACTATCAATCTCTTCTGAAACAACTTCCCAGTCAATTAACAATTGTTCTAAATCTTGTTTCTTTTTATTGTAAGCTGTAAAAAATGAAGCATCTTCGATGTGTTTATCATAATTAGTTTCTAGCATTTTATCGTCATGCTGAATTTGTTTTTCTAATTGCTGAATCTGGCTTTCAATTTTACTTAACCTGTTTTGAAGTGCTTTCCCTTTTTTCTGATCTTCATAAGATACTTTTGCAACTTCTTTTTCTTTTGGAGCTTCTTTTTTTATAACATCCTTTTTCTCCACCTCACGCATATTTTCAAGATTGCGCTGCTCTAAGAAGAAGTTGATATCTCCAAGATATTCTTTAATTTTTTGATCTTTAAATTCGTAAACGATGTTAGACATTCCTTGAAGAAAATCCCTATCGTGAGAAACCAACAATAAAGTTCCACCGAATTTTTGAAGCGCCGCTTTCAAAACGTTTTTAGATTTAATATCTAAGTGGTTTGTAGGCTCATCCATAAGCAACACATTGATTGGCTGCAACAACAACTTGCAAAGTGCCAAACGGTTACGTTCACCTCCAGAAAGCACCTTTACTTTTTTCTCAACATCATCTCCACGGAAAAGGAAAGAACCTAACATATCACGCACTTTCATACGGTTTGTATCTGTTGCCGCATCTTCCATTGTTTGAAGCAAAGTAATTTCTCCATCCAAATATTCAGCTTGATTTTGAGCAAAATATCCTAATTGTACATTATGTCCTAATTTAATGTTTCCTTGGTATTCAAACTCGTTTACAAGCGCTTTGATGAAAGTCGATTTTCCTTGTCCGTTTTGTCCAACAAAAGCGATTTTACTTCCTCTTTCAACTAATAAACTGATATCTTTTAAAATCGTTTTGTCTCCGTATGCTTTTGTCACATGTTCAGCTTCAATAACTACTTTTCCAGGTTCTTTAGAAACAGGAAAAGAAATATTCATAACTGAATTGTCATCTTCGTCAACTTCGATCCTTTCTACTTTATCTAACTTTTTAATCAGCGATTGCGCCATTGAAGCTTTTGAAGCTTTTGCACGGAATTTCTCGATTAATTTTTCGGTCTCTTCAATTTTTTTCTGCTGATTCTTTTGAGTTGCTAATTGCTTTTCGCGAATTTCGTGACGTAACTCTAAATATTGAGAATATGGCTTATTAAAATCGTATGCTTTTCCTAATGAAATTTCGATTGTTCTATTGGTAACATTGTCCAAGAACATTTTATCGTGCGATACGATTACCACAACTCCAGGATAATTGCGAAGGAAATTCTCTAACCAGATGATACTTTCAATATCCAAGTGGTTGGTTGGCTCATCCAGAAGCAATACATCGTTCGATTGTAACAATAATTTAGCTAATTCTATACGCATTCTCCATCCTCCAGAAAATGTTTCAGTTTGGTTATTAAAAACCTCCCTTTTAAAACCAAGACCTAAAAGGATTTTCTCTGTATCACCAACGTAATTGTACCCTCCAAGAAGATCGAAACGATGTGTGTAATCAGACAAATCTTCTATAATCTGGCCGTATTCTTCACTTTCATAATCGGTTCTTGTAACCAATTGATGATTGATTTCTTCAAGCTTTTTCTCTACAATTTTAATTTCTGTAAAAGCTTCATATGCTTCTTCTAAAACAGTTCTTCCTTGTTCAAAATCAATATCTTGACGAAGGAATCCCATTCTAATATCTTTCTCTTGAGAAATAACTCCCGAGTCTGGTTTAAAATCTCCTGCCAACATTTTTAGCATTGTAGATTTACCTGCTCCGTTTTTACCAACAAGACCTACACGGTCGCCAGCGCCTAAACGAAAAGTAACTTCTTCAAATAAATAGGTTCCTCCAAAAGAAACAGAAAGATTGTGTATATTAAGCATAATGTATTGCTGTAAGTAAAGGTTAAAAACCTTTTATATTCATTAAATAAATAAACTGTAAACAAGCGAATTATCCTGTTACAATTTTGAAAGTGCAAAAGTATAACTTTTAATTGAAGTTTTTATACTGAAAAACAATAGCTTTTGGAAAATTCAAAAACTAAAAACCTCCTCTAAATTTGATATTTTAAGAAAAAGAAAATAGTGCAGATGAATATTATAATTCAACATCAAACCAAGATAGGCTATAAGTTTTCATCCTAATTAAATAGCTTAAAGCCAGAAAATACCTTATATTTGCTTTAAATAAATTCTCCCATTCAAACTGTATCCAAATACAATTGAGATGAATTAAAGACCATAAAATTTACTTAAAATGTTCAAAAGAGGTTCCAAGCTAAATAGTATCATTACAGGAAGTTGTCCAAAATGCCAAAAAGAAAGTATGTATGAAGACAAAAACCCACTTCATTTAAGTAAGGTTCTCAAAATGAATGAAAATTGTAGCCATTGTGGGTTCAAATATCAAATTGAACCTTCGTTTTTTTATGGTGCAATGTACGTTAGCTATGCACTAAATGTTGCTGTCGGAATCGCTGCTTTTATTGTTTCATTTGTTTTTTTTGAAGCAACAATAGAACAATCGTTTATCGCAATTATCTTAACATTAGTGGTTTTATTCCCTTTTGTATTACGCCTTTCGAGAAACTTATACATTAATATGTTTGTTTCTTATGATCCTAAGGCCGGTCAGGAATAAGAGATTTCAAATATCTTTTGTGGAAACGCTTTATATCGGCTTCTTTATCTATTGGAGTTCCCGATTCAATATTATCATATAACATTTTTGCTAAGGCAGGTCCAAGCATAACACCACGTGTTCCTAGTCCGTTAAGAATATGAATAGAACTGTACGCTTCGTGAGTTCCTACTAATGGTCTCCTATCTGCAACTGTAGGACGTACTCCTGCAAAGTGTTTTACGATTTCAAAATCGCACGTTATAATTTCCTTAATACGATCTAGAAGTTCTTTTTTTCCTTCTTCGGTAGGAAGATCTGTTTTATCGTGCCAATTGTAAGTAGCTCCAACTTTAAACAAATTGCCACCTACCGGTAAAATAAAAACACTGGTATTAACAATTAAATCTAATTTCAAATCAGGTGCTTTTATTAAAAACAATTCCCCTTTTGTTCCATCCAAAGGAAGATAATTAAAATAAGGGTTTTTATGCAACCCAAAACCTTCTGCAAATATGATATTGCGTGCTTTAATATTTTTATATTGAATTCCTAAATCAAGAATCTCTAAAAAAGAACTATGAAAAGATTCTTCCAGAAGTAAATTATTCTCTTTTAAGTATGCTCTGTAACTTTCTAATAATTGTCCTGTTTTGACATAACCTGTATGCAGAACTTCTCCATAATCGAAAGGAGAATCAATACCTTGATATTTCTTAGTAATTATTTTGGTTGACAAAAAAGGAGCTAAGTTTATTTTATCAGAAGCCGCAAACCAATTATTTTGCTCTTCAATAGAAAAAAACTTTCTTAGAATTGGCATCTTAAAGTTAAATTTCTCATGTAATTTATCTTCCACCACATCATAAAACTCATTCATCAGGACTAAATGATCCTTCGCATTCCAAACCTCACTAAAACGTTTTAAAATTACTGGATTATATAAACCTCCGGCAATCCTAGAAGAATTCTGAGACTTGTCATCAATAACTAAAATAGATTTATTGTTTTTAAGCGCAACTTCAGCGAAAGAAATTCCAGCCAAACCAGATCCGACGATTAAATAATCAAGCATTGTGCAGTATATAGATAAAATAAAAAAACTCTTACTACAAAGGTAGCAAGAGTTTTTCTTATTATTCAGTTTAAGACCCTAGTAATTCCACATATCTTCTTCAAAATTACGAATCTTCTCTTTTACTCTTTCAGATTCTAGCAATTGGCTTTGTGCATTATCTTTAATGTAATCTTTAATTTCACGGTCACCATATACATTTTCCTCTTTATAGATAACAGAATTAAAATATCTAGAGTTTAAAATCTGATCAAACGAAATTGGCATTGCCGAATTTTTATCATTAAAAGCTTTTCCTTCATGCAATACTTCCCGCGCATTGAGGAAGAAAACCCAAAACAGCTCGATATAATCTTTCTCATCACTATTCATTGTGTAAACATCAGGAGTTACAGGACAAATTCCGAGCAGACGATATTTTAAATCACTTTGCCTTTTATCAAAATACCAAAATCCTTTAATCTTATACATATTAACATCTGCAGCTGTCAAGTCTTGTTTCAAAATATATTCAGCAGGAACAGTTCTTGTTGGTCCAACAGTTTGATCAACATAAGTGACTTTTTTATTTTTTCCTGTTCCAGTAACAACCTTTTTCTTGACAACACGCGTTCTAAAGTCATCAGGATACTGATTAATAAGCTCTCGCCCAGCATCGGTAGTATCAACACGCGATAGTGCTCCTTGAATATCTTTTAAAGACTTTTTTGTATTAAAATAGCTGTCGGCATAAACTTCTGTTATCTTTCCACTTCTGATTCCTCTCGTCAAAATATCATACAGTGAACGTCGTTCGGGACCGATATTAGCGGTATCTACGGGAAAATATAACGGAAAATTAATTTTTTCATTCAAATCAATAATTTCCCAAACCATTTTTCCCATTAAAACATCTCTATCGTCAACATAACCGTATGCTAGAGGTTTATCGTTATCAGATATCATTTGAGCTGGTGTCTTAATTCCTATCTGATCGGCAGTTTTGGCATTAAGTAAATTAGACTGAGCGTTAGAAGATAGGCTTCCAAGAACAGCAACAATAGCAACTAATAAATTTCTTACTTTCATCATGATAATTTTTACAAGACATTAAACGAAATTTTATTACAAATATTGTTATTTTTCTTACATAAATAAAAAATAATGTCTTCCAATATCACTTTGGAGCATTAATTGATTATAGACATAAAAAAAACTCTTACTACAAAGGTAGTAAGAGTTTTTTAATTATCATGCTATGTATCAACTTAGTAGTTCCACATATCTTGTTCGAAGTTGCGAATTTTCTCTTTCACTCTTTCAGATTCTAATAACTGATTTTGTGCGTTATCCTTCATGTAATCGCTAATAGCTCTATCTCCATAAAGGTTTTCTTCTTTGTAAATAACAGCGTTAAAACGTCTAGAATTTAAAATCTGATCAAATGAGATCGGAAGAGCTGAATTGTTGTCATTAAAAGCTTTTGCTTCATGCAGAGCTTCTCTGGCATTTGGGAAGAATACCCAAAACAATTCAATATAATCCTTTTCATCACTATTCATTGTATAAACATCTGGAGTTACTGGGCAAATTCCTAGCAAACGATATTTTAACTCACTTTGACGTTTATCAAAATACCAATATCCTTTAATTTTATACTGAGTAACATCTGCAGCAGTAAGATCTTGTTTTAAGATATATTCAGCAGGAACTGTTCTTGTTGGTCCAACTGTCTCTTCAACATAAGAAACTGATTTATTTTTACCTTTACCGGAAACAACTTTTTTCTTCACAACTCGTGATTTATAGTCATCTGGGTATTGGTTAATTAACTCTCTACCTGCATCCGTTGTATCAATACGAGATAATGATCCTTCGATGTCTTTCATAGATTTTTTAGTGTTGAAATAACTGTCAGTATATACTTCAGTAACTTTTCCACTTTTAATAGCTTTAGTTAAAACGTCATAAAGAGAACGTCTATTAGGACCAATATTAGCTGTATCTACCGGAAAATACATTGGAAAATTAATCTTCTCATTTAAGTCAATGATTTCCCATGTTGTTTTTCCCATCAAAACATCTCTATCATCTACATAGCCATAAGCCAAAGGCTTATCATTATCAGATATTAATTGAGCAGGAGTTTTAAGTCCAATTTGAGCAGGAGTTTTAGCGTTTAGCAAATTAGATTGCGCATTAGAAGCAAAACCTCCAGCGATACAAAAAATAGCTATTAAAAAATTTCTTACTTTCATCGTGGTATCGTTATAAGATATTGAATGTAGTTTACACTACCTTTATTATTGTATTTCGTAAATTACAGGAGCAGTTCTTGGCAATAAATAACTACCAGCTCCAACAAGTTTAGTTTTAATTTCAGAAATAGTAACTTGGTCTCCTTTACCTGCTCTTGAAAGTACTTGTTTACATTGTGCATTCATTTTGTTTCCTGTAACAACAACTGTAGGCTGTCCAGCAATTTTCATATTGAATCCAACAACATCTAACTCAACTTCAAAATCAAAATCAAGAAGTTTAGCTCCAATAGTAGCAACTTCAAGGTTAGATCTAGGTCCTTTTACAACACCCATTTCACCTCTAATTGTTCCTGTTGGACCAGGAATACCTTTAATTCTGAATGTTTTCTTATCAGTCACTTTATCACCGTTTGGTAAAGTACCAGTTACAGAAATTGTAGCTTCAGTACCTTGACCTGGGCTCATGTTATATTTTCCTGGTTTACCAGCAGAAGATAAACCTGGAGCACTAGCAACAACTTTATTATCAGCAACACCAGCAAAAGACACAGAGATAGGGTTAACAACACCTCTATACACTACGTTCATTTTGTCTGCAGAAATTGTAGCAGAGTTTGGTCTTGGAACTACAACGTAAGTACCTTTAAATGGTAGATTGATTTTTTTACCATCTTCAATAAAATTGAATTGACCACCAATGTTTTGTTCTCCAACACTTCCTGCTGTTAAGTTAATTTTTGCTTGTCCAGTAGCTGGATCTAAAACTGCTCCTGAAACGCTTTCTGGTTTAGTATTTTCATCATAACGACCTAAAACAACTTTACCAGTAACTTTTTCACCTTGGAAATAAGCATTTTTATCTAAAACCACAATTGCTTGATAGTTGCTGTAAGAAGCAGCCTGAACAGCAGCTTTTCCTAAAGCACTGTTGTAAACATCAGTTTCAGCTTTTTGAACATCATTCTGCCATGCAGAAAGTTTTGCAGCTGAAGCAATTGCAGGGAATCCTTTAAAGTGATAAGCTAAGTATTTTTCTTTTATACCTTCTTTATTTTTTACATCAGAAACATCAAATTTCTTCTCAACTTCTGCTATAATGTTAGCATATTTTTTATCTGCACCTAAAGCAGCTTTTAAATCTGCTTTATACTTTTGTATTGCAGCAATAATTGCATCTCCTTTTTTAGTATAACCATCTCCTGTGAACCAGTCATCGATGTTATCTCCTCTATCCATAGCTTCGTATGGTAGTTTTCCAGTTTCTTTATCAATTTCATATCCTTTTATAGATTGAGCTTTTAAAGTTCCTAGATATGCATAAAAATCTTTAGAGATAGTTTCAACTTTATGAGCAGTTGCAGCTGCTACTGCAAATTCTCCTTTAGCTTCTGCTGCTTTTTGATCTAAAGCTTGCAATAAAGCAGTATTGTTTGTGATAGATGTAACATTAGAAGCTTCAAATTTTTCGTTAAATAAACCAAAACCTGAAATAACTTCTTTTGATACGTTCATTGCTAACATTGCGATGAAAACCAGATACATCAGGTTGATCATCTTCTGTCTAGGGGTTAATTTTCCTCCTGCCATTTTTTTCTAATTAGTCCTTAATTAATAAATATAATATCTAGTTAAAAACTAATTATCCTTTGTTACTCATTGCAGAAAGCATACCACCGTAAACACTGTTTAAAGAAGCAATGTTTGCAGTCATAGAAGCCATTTGTTCTTTTAATTTAGAAGCATTTTCAGCGATTTCTTTGTTAGCCTCAGCATTTCTAGAAGCGCTTTCTAATTGTACTTTATATAAACTGTTTAATGATTCCATTTGAGCAGCAGCTAAAGATAACTCTTCACCGTATTTTTTAGTAGAAGCGATAGAATCAACTGTTGGAGCAATTCCTTTAGCAGCAGATTCGAAGTTTTTGATGCTGTTTCCTAAACTTGACATTAATTCACCGTCAATTTTAGCCTCTTTTAATAATGAATCTAATTTTTGAGATAATAATCCTTGAGCATCCGTTGGAGTTTCAGCTTTAGCCTTTTTTTCTCTAGCTTGTCCATTAGCTAATTCTGGGTAAACTAGAGTCCAATCTAGTTCTTCTTCAACTGGTTCGAAAGCAGAAAGCGCGAAAATTAACGCCTCAGTAAGTAATCCTACTGAAAGCATAACTGTACCTGTTAATGGTCCAATCTCGAAGTGAGTAATTTTGAATAACGCTCCAACGATTACCACTGCCGCTCCCATACCATAAGCGAAATTCATTGCTTTTTTACTTAATAATGCCATAATACTTTTTTTTTAGGTTTAAAATAGATTTGTTGGATATTGATAAAATTATAAAATTACTTTTTTCTGTTTCCGGTAACTTGCGTTCCCATATAATCTTGTACAGTTCTAAATCCGATATAACTTCTAGCAGAATCTGCATATTCGTGATCACGAGTACTTACTTGTAGGAAATAAGCAACGTCTTTCCAAGATCCTCCACGAACAACTTTTCTTTGGTTTTTACCATCGATTACGTTTGGATTCATTGTAGAAACATATTCGTAAGCGTTTGGATTGTAAGCTGAATCCGTCCACTCAGAAACGTTTCCTGCCATGTTGTACAAGCCGTAACCATTTACATCGTAAGATTTAGCTTCAACAGTGTAAAGAGCTTCGTCAGCAGCATAATCTCCTCTACTTGGTTTAAAGTTTGCTAAGAAACAACCTCTATCACTCTTAGTATAAGGACCTCCCCAAGGGTAAGTTGCAGACTCCAGACCTCCTCTAGCAGCATATTCCCATTCTGCCTCAGTTGGCAATCTGAAAGCATTTACTAAGTCACGTCCTTTTTTCTTAGATTTAATGTAGCTATTTTTATTTAAAGTTCTCCAAGCACAGAATGCTTTAGCTTGTTTCCAAGTCACACCAACTACAGGATAATCTCCGTAAGCCTTGTGCCAGAAATAGTCATTATGCATTGGCTCATTATATGAATAAGCAAAATCTTTAATCCAAACTGCAGTATCAGGATAAACATTTACCTGTTCAGTTTTTACGAAGTCGCTTCTTTTTCCAACTTTAGCTTTTGCAGCAGCCTGAATATCCATCCAAGAATAACGGAATTTCAATTTATTTACATCAATTGTTCTTAAACCATTGTATGATTCTTCAATTGGTAAATACATAGAGTCCATTACTTCAGCATAATATTCATCTGGATATGCTTTTGTATCTTTAATTAACTTAACTTTTCTGTTTAATTTTCTTCCAGCATATGGATCGTCTTTTGTACCAACACTATAATAGTTGTCATACATATATTTATCATAAGCTGTCATTTTTTCTGGATCAGAATCATTAAAAGCATAATCAGCAATACTTCCGCCTTTTTTACCTTTTCCATCAGTAGCTTTCTGACCAGTTTCGTCTGCTAAGATTGCTAAACGAACTCTCATTGTTGAGTCTTTTACCCACTCCACAAATTGACGGTACTCACTATTTGTAATCTCTGTTTCATCCATGTAAAATGAACGAACAGTTACTGTTTTAGTTGGAGCATCTTCTACGTTAGCTAAATCAGCATCTGATTTACCCATAATAAAAGATCCACCCGGAACTAATGTCATTCCATAAGGCTTCTCGGGATGCCATTTCCCTCCTGTAACACCAACTAATTCACCTTTGTCACCTGACTTACCACAGCCGATTACTAGTGTTAACATTGCTGCAAATGCAATAAACTTCTTCATATAAATTTGGGATTATCTATTCATTATTAAAAGTCCGTAAACGTATTTATTATTTATCTAAAAAACAATACTACTTGCGAATTTATTTTACCGTTCAAAAATAATGTTAAATAAAATAAAAAAAAAATATTTTATCGACAAACTGTACCAAAAAATCGATGTAAAACGTTAATTTTTATGTATTATAAATATTTTCTTACTAATTTATTTTAACCTTTTTAAAGAGGTTTTAAAAATTTAAGATTTCACTTAAATTTTCGGCCTATAAAGCATTTTTTCGTTGCGCTTTCCACCATCTTTCTGGCAATTCTTGATTGCAAGCCGACAAATATTCATCATAAGAACAGGGTAATAACGTATTTCTTTTCAATTTATTGCTCCCATTTGATTCAAATGGAATTTCTATCCACCAACGTTCTGTTTTATCACTTTTATAGAATATCAATTCTTCATCATCTAGCGGAACTATATACTTTAAATAATTTGCTCGGCTTCCAAACGGATACTCTTTTGAGCGATAGTGATAGCCTTCAATAAAATACCATACAACCTGAGAAATAATAACCGATTCGGCCAGTGTGCTATTATGATTAAATATTCCAAAAGAAGAAACTTTATCACTTATACCAGCATATCTAGCCAAAGCACAAATTTCTTTTCCATTAAATCCGTTTGGCTCAAAAGTAACCATATTTGCTGACGCAGAAGATTTTACAGAATTCAAATCTATACTAACTAAATCTGCATCTCTGAAAACTGGCTCAGCCA
>NZ_DHEI01000162.1:0-9868 GCF_002399805.1 Flavobacterium sp. UBA4854 | reverse complement strand
ATTTCTTCTTGTGAATTATAATAAGTCTGATATCCTATATTACAGTAGTTAAAAAGGTTATTTGGCTCATCAATAATAATTTTTGTCAAATAAGAATTGGCTGAAACTGACTCGTTTTCCTTACCGAAATCAAACTTATTATCAACTGCAACCAAATTTACCATTTGCTCTAAATCATCGTAAGCACGATACAAAGCATAGGTCAAATCTTGAGAACCTCCCAGGACTATAGGAATGACTTTATTCTTAATTAAGGTAGCTGTAACCTTCTTTAATGCATAGTAAGTATCCTCTATAGAATCGCCTGCAAGTATATCACCTAGATCCGCAATTGAAGCATCCCAATTACCAGGAAACATACCATATAGCTTTTTACGTACAGCAGAAAGATTAACCTCGTTAATCATATTAATATTTGTACGGTCTTCTAAAACACCAATTATAGCAATATTAATCTGCTCAATATCAGGAAACTGATCTTGGGTATGAAAGACAACTTTGCTTCCAAGCTCTTGTGAAGACAGCGCTCCGACGAATTTTATAATTCCGTCATTAACTGGTTCTAGAAAATCAAATTCCATTTATATACTTATTTCTTTTTAGCAGCCGTTTTTTTAGCTGGAGCTTTTTTAGCCGTTGTTGTTTTAGCTGCAGTTTTCTTTGCAGGTGTTTTTTTCGCTGGTGTTTTAGCAGCAATCATTTCTTGAACTTGAGCCAATGTTAATTTTGTTGCATCAACATCTTTACTTAATTCAATTTTGATTTTTCCTTTCAGAATTACAGAACGTCCCCAACGGGCTTTCTCTACTACAATTCCCTCCTCTTCCCAGTTATGAATAACTTTATCAATGTTTTTCTGAAGTTTGTCTTCGATCAACTCTTCAACATCAGCTTGAGAAAGATTATCAAAATTATACTTCTTGCTCACATTTACAAAAAGTCCGTTCCATTTAATGAATGGTCCAAAACGTCCCACACCTTTTTGAACACCTTCACCCTTATAAACAGCAATCGGTGCATCTGCAAGTGCTTTCTCGTCAATTAGCTCTTGAGCTCTTTCTTTAGAAACATTAAGCGGATCTTCTCCTCTTGGCAATGAAATAAAAACACTTCCATGACGAACATAAGGACCATAACGACCATTATTCACTTCAACTTCTTCTCCTTTATATTCACCTAAACTTTTTGGAAGCAAGAACAAGTTCAAAGCTTCTTCAAGTGTAATGTTTCCTATATTTTGGTCCGCCATTAAACTAGCAAACTTTTTATCTTCATCATCTGCTTCTCCAATTTGCGCCATTGGCCCAAATTTTCCTAAACGAACAGAAACTTGCCTTCCGTCTGCATCTTTTCCTAAGATCCTTTCACCACTTTCGCGTTCAGCATTCGCTTCAACTTCTTTAACATTCGGGTGAAATTGATTGTAGAAATCCTGCATCATTTTTGCCCAGTCAATATTTCCTTCGGCAATTTCGTCAAAGTCTTGCTCTACTTTTGCAGTAAAATTATAATCTAAAATGTTTCCGAAATTCTTTACTAAGAAATCAGTAACAATAGTTCCAATATCTGTTGGAACTAGTTTTCCTTTATCAGAACCTGTATTTTCTTTCAACACTTTTTCACCAACTTTACTATTTTGTAAAGTAAGCTGTGTATAATTACGCTCTACACCTTCAAGAGTTCCCTTTTCAACATAATTTCTATTGATAATTGTAGAAATTGTTGGTGCATAAGTTGACGGACGTCCGATTCCAAGTTCCTCTAATTTTTTAACCAGAGATGCCTCAGTGTAACGTGCTGGCGGTCTTGAATATCGTTCTGTAGCTGTAATATAGTTATTTGCTAGTTTCTCGTTTACTTTCAAAGCTGGAAGCATTCCTTCTTGCTCTTCTTCATCGTCATCATGACCTTCTAAGTACACTTTTAAGAAACCTTCAAAAAGCAATACTTCTCCAGAAGCTGTAAAAATCTCGCTGTGGTTATCTGCTTCAATTTTTACGTTTGTTCTTTCTAATTGTGCGTCGCTCATTTGCGAAGCCAAAGTTCTTTTCCATATCAAATCGTATAAACGAGCTTGGTCACGATCGATATTTACGGTGTGACGAGACATATCTGTCGGACGAATTGCTTCGTGCGCTTCTTGAGCTCCTTTACTTTTATTTGCAAAAGTTCTCGGTTTAGAGAATTCTTTCCCGTACGATTTTATGATTTCTGCTTGTGCAGCATCCATTGCTTCTTTAGAAAGGTTTACCGAGTCGGTTCTCATATAAGTAATAAGTCCGGCTTCGTATAAACGCTGTGCTAATTGCATGGTGATTCCAACTGGCAAGTATAATTTTCTTGCTGCTTCCTGTTGTAACGTAGAAGTTGTAAAAGGTGCTGTTGGAGATTTTTTGGTAGGTTTAGTTTCTAAATCTGCTACCTTATATTTAGAACCGATGTTTTGATTTAAGAAATCTTCGGCTTCTTTTTTAGTATTGAAGTTTTTTGGAAGTTTTGCTTTGAAAGCTTTTCCTGCTTCGTTTACAAATTCTGCAACAATAGAATAAGTTGCAACTGCATTGAAACTTTGTATTTCGCGTTCTCTTTCAACAATCAAACGTACAGAAACAGATTGTACACGACCCGCTGAAAGTCCTCCTTTAATTTTTCTCCATAAAACTGGAGATAATTCGTAACCCACTAAACGATCCAGAACACGACGTGCTTGTTGTGCGTTTACTAAATTATAGTCAATTTCTCTTGGATTATCGATCGCTTTGAGAATCGCAGATTTTGTAATCTCGTGAAAAACAATACGTTTAGTTTTTTTAGTATCCAGTTTTAATTCTTCCGCCAAGTGCCATGAAATAGCCTCTCCCTCGCGGTCCTCATCGGATGCTAACCAAACCGTTTCGGCATTTTTAGAAAGTGACTTCAGCTTCGTTACCAAGGCTTTTTTATCCGGAGAAACTTCATATTTAGGCTTAAAACCATTTTCTACATCTACTCCTATTTCCTTTGATGGTAAGTCCGCTATGTGTCCATAACTAGACTCCACCTGAAAATCACTCCCAAGAAATTTCTCGATCGTTTTCGCCTTTGCAGGTGACTCCACTATTACTAAATTCTTTGCCATTGCTCTATTTTTCTGCAACAAAAGTATTTATTTTTTTTAAATATTAACCTTACGAATGCATTTTTGAGGTATTTTGATATTATGAAACTTAAAATTGCAGATTTATCTGTAATAATCTCGATAATATATATAGGTATAACTTTTAGTGATTTTTAACCAAGAAATCCCTTTATTTTAGATTGCAGATTTTAGATTTTAGATTTTTTGCAGTTGAATTTAAACTTACAACCAGTACATATCAATTGATAAACAACACATAATCTAAAATCTAAAATCTGCAATCTAATTTTTTTAAAACATTGTTAATTCTTTATCTGACATCTTGTCATATTAGATTCAATTACCCTATCTTTGCACTTTGAATTTTTACAATGGAAAAGATTATTGAAGAAAGCAAACAAGGCGAAAGTCTAGTTTTGGAAAATAAACCTGAGAATACTAAAAAACTATTTATAGAGAGTTACGGCTGTGCGATGAATTTTTCAGACAGTGAGGTCGTGGCTTCCATTTTGTCTGACGGAGGATATAATACCACTTCTGTTTTAGAAGAAGCCGATTTGGTTTTGGTAAACACTTGTTCTATTCGCGATAAAGCGGAGCAAACTATTCGCAAGCGTTTAGAGAAATATAATGCAGTAAAACGTACGAATCCGAAAATGAAAGTGGGCGTTTTGGGCTGTATGGCGGAGCGTTTGAAAAGTCAGTTTTTGGAAGAAGAAAAAATAGTTGATCTTGTGGTTGGCCCAGATGCTTACAAAGATCTTCCGAATTTATTGGCTGAAGTTGAAGAAGGCCGTGACGCCATTAATGTAATTTTATCCAAAGAAGAAACTTACGGAGATATTTCGCCTGTTCGTTTAATGAGCAACGGAATTACTGCTTTGGTTTCGATTACTCGTGGATGTGATAATATGTGTACGTTCTGCGTTGTGCCTTTTACACGCGGACGTGAGCGTAGTCGTGAGCCTCAAAGTATTATGAATGAAATTAAAGATCTTTGGGAAAAAGGCTTTAAAGAAATTACACTTTTAGGACAAAACGTTGACAGTTATCTTTGGTACGGTGGCGGATTGAAAAAAGATTTTGTAAATGCTTCTGAAATGCAAAAAGCAACTGCAGTCGATTTTGATCAATTGTTAGAAATGGTTGCTGTAGGTTTTCCTAAAATGCGTATTCGATTTTCGACTTCAAATCCGCAGGATATGCACGAAAGCATTTTGCATGTTATTGCGAAATATCCAAATATCTGTAAACATATTCACTTACCAGTTCAATCTGGAAGTAATAGAATTTTAAAAGAAATGAATCGTTTGCACTCTCGTGAAGAATATATGGCTTTGATTGACAAAATTAGAGCGATTGTTCCAGATGCTTCGATCTCTCAAGATATGATTGCTGGTTTCCCAACGGAAACCGAAGAAGATCATCAAGATACAATGAGTTTGATGGAATATGTAAAATATAATTTTGGTTATATGTATTCGTATTCTGAGCGTCCAGGAACTTTGGCTGGAAGAAAAATGAAAGATGATGTGGAGGAAGAAACCAAAGCTAGAAGATTACAAGAAATTGTCGATTTACAGCAAAAACATGCTTGGTTTAGAAGCGAAGAATTTGTTGGAAAAACAGTTGAAGTTTTAGTCGAGAAAGTTTCTAAGAAATCTAAAGACGAATTCTCAGGAAGAAATTCGCAAAGTATTACGGTTGTTTTCCCTAAAGAGAATTATAAAATTGGAGATTTCGTAAACGTAAAAATCACAAGCTGCACTAGCGGAACTTTAAAAGGTGAAGCAGTTGGTTTGAGTAGCATGAATTAATTTTTTTTTGCCACAGATTAAAAGGATTAAAATGATTTTTTTTGAATTATTTTTCTTACTTTATTTTAGATTTGTGGTAAAATAAATATTGATGCAACGTTATAGAGAAAAAGACACTTACAAGATTATCGGAATTTGTATGGAAGTACATCGAAATCTTGGACCAGGTCTATTAGAAGTGGTTTACAAAGACGCTTTAGAATTAGAATTTAAAGAAAATAACATTCCTTTTGAAAGAGAAAAGGAATATTCAATTGAATATAAAGGAACTATTTTACCTCATAAATTTTATGCAGATTTCATTATTAATGAAGATATTGTTTTAGAGGTAAAAGCAATAAAAGAATTTTCAAATGAACATATTGCTCAGGTTTTAAACTATATTAAACTATCAGATTCAGAAGTAGGATTGCTTGTAAATTTTCAAACAAAATCTCTACAATATAAAAGATATATTTTATAATTTAGGTAATCTGTGTTAATCATTTTAATCTGTGGCAAAAGAAAAAAATATAAGCCAAAGCTTTAAGTTTTAGGCAAAACCTGAAACTTCAAACAAAAAAACTTGAAACAAAACTATATGGAAACAGTTCAAGCAATAAAACAGCGATTTGAGATTATTGGAAATGATCCGAAATTAAATCGTGCCATTGAAAAAGCCATTCAGGTTGCTCCAACTGATATTTCGGTTATGGTAACTGGGGAAAGTGGTGTTGGTAAAGAAAACATTCCTAGAATTATACATTCGCTTTCACACAGAAAGCATGGTAAATATATTGCCGTAAACTGCGGTGCAATTCCAGAAGGAACTATTGACAGTGAACTTTTTGGTCACGAAAAAGGTGCGTTTACAGGTGCTACAAGTACTCGTGAAGGTTATTTTGAAGTGGCTGACGGTGGAACAATCTTCTTAGACGAAGTTGGTGAATTGCCATTGACAACTCAAGTAAGATTACTTCGTGTTTTGGAAAATGGTGAATTTATAAAAGTAGGTTCTTCTCAGGTTCAAAAAACAAATGTGAGAATCGTTGCAGCAACCAATGTGAACTTATTTAATGCAATTGAAAAAGGTAAATTCCGTGAAGATTTGTACTACCGTTTAAGTACTGTAGAAATTACTTTACCTCCTTTAAGAGAAAGAAAGGACGATATTCATTTATTGTTCAGAAAATTTGTGGCCGATTTTGCCCATAAATACAAAATGCCTCCTTTAAGATTGGATGATGATGCAGTGCAGCTTTTACAGAAATTCAGATGGAGCGGAAACATTCGTCAGCTTCGAAATGTAGCTGAACAAATTTCTGTTTTAGAAACTAATCGCGATATCAGCCTTGCTACTTTACAATCTTATTTGCCAGCCGAAGGAAGCAACCTTCCTTCTGTTATTAGCGACAGTAAAAAAGAAAGTGACTTTAGCACAGAAAGAGACATTTTGTACAAAGTGCTTTTTGATATGAGAAGCGATTTGAACGATTTGAAAAAACTAACTTTGGAGTTAATGAAAAACGGAACTTCTAAAGTGCAGGATATTAATCCAAATTTGATTCAGAAGATTTACGGAAATCAACAAAACGATAGCGAAATTGATTTTGAAGAAGAACCAAGAACTGCTGTTATGACAACTCCTGCTGTTCGCGAAGATAATTATCAAATGCAAGACGACAATTACTTATTTGCCGAAACTATCGAAGAAGAAGAAATCTTACGTTTAGAACAAAAAGAAATCGAAATGATCAAAAAATCATTAGAAAAAAACAAAGGAAAACGTAAAGCAGCAGCTGATGAATTAGGTATTTCTGAAAGAACTTTATATCGTAAAATCAAGCAATTCGATTTATAAAAATAATTAAATTTCAAAAAACAAATTCCAAATTCCAATTACTTATATTTGAACTCAATTGGAATTTTCCCAATAAACATTATGAAAAAAATATATTCTCTTTTTGCTCTTTTAAGCCTTTTTATGTTGAGTGGCTGTTCTGTTTATAATTTTACAGGAACTGGAAAAATCGATGCTAAAACTTTTCAAGTTAACTTCTTTCAGAATAATGCAGATTTAATTGAACCAGGAATCGACAGAACTTTTACCTTGACTTTGCAGGATTTGATCATGAATCAAACCAACCTAAACTTAGTTAGTAATGGTGGAGATTTGGTTTACGAAGGTGAAATTACAGATTACCGAATAACTCCAATGACTGCAACTGCAGATCAACAAGCGGCACAAAACCGTTTATCGATTCGTGTTAATGTGCGATTTATGAATAAAAGGAAAGAAACAGATGATTTTGAAAAATCTTTTGAATTCTATTATGACTTCCCAGGAAGAGACTTGCCAACTGGATCTGTTTTAAATGAAGCAATCAGAGTTATTTTTGAGAGAATCACTCAGGATATCTTTAATGAGTCATTGGCAAAATGGTAGTTTTGCCTGTTTGTTTAATCGTTAAATCGTAAAACCGTTTAATCGATAAAACAGCCAAAAACAAATAAACGATTAAACAATTAACCGATTAAACAAAAAACAAATAATGAACGTTAGCGATTATACCTACTTAATGAACAAACCCGATGCTATTACAGAAAAGCAGGCAGACGCATTAGGAAGTGTTTTGAATGAATTTCCGTATTTTCAAAGTGCGCGTGCATTGCGATTAAAAGGACTTTACAATCAAAACAGTTTTAAGTATAATTATGCTTTAAAAGTTACAGCTGCATACACATCTGATCGTTCTGTTCTATTTGATTTTATCACTTCTGAGGCTTTTACCTCGATTCAAAATGATTTTTACGAACAAAAACTGAGAGATCTTCTTGAAATTACTGTTTTTGACAGTGAAATAATTTCGCCAGAGCAAATTCAAAAGGCAATTGAAGTTAAAACAGATCTTGAAGAGCAACCTATATCGGATACAATTAAAGAAGTTCCAACTCCTTCAATTGAAATGCCATCAGTTGTACAACCTACAAAAGTTGAAGAAGCTGCAAAAGCGGAAGAAATTATACAAGCCGAAGAAATAAAAGCTCATGAACCAGTAATTATAGAAGAGACTAAAAAATTACCAGAAATAGATCCTTCTATTTTTCTTGCAATAAGAGAAGCTCAAACTATAACTTTTGAAAAACCTGCAATAAAACAAGAAGAGCCAAAACCTCTTCCTGAAATAGATCTTTCCATTTTTGCTGCAATAAAAGAAGCGCAATCGGTTACTTATGAAAAACCAGCAATTGTAGAAGAAGTAGAACAGAAAATCGAAATTGTTGAATCTAATACTTCAAATGATGTAGAAGAAGTTGAGACCGCTTCGGTTCCAGAACCAATTCAAACTGAGGAACCTAAAATTGATCGTATTGAAAACTCTATTTTAAGTTCTATAAAAGTTTCTGAAACGCTTTCTGCACCAGAACCAATAAAAATCGAAGAACTTAAAGAAGAACCTAAAAATGAGCGCATTGAAAACTCTATTTTAAGTTCTATAAAAGAAGCAGAAGCTGCAAACGCTGAACAACTTACAGAGGTTAATCCTATTATAGAAGAAACCATCGTAGAAGAACCTGCTACAAATTCGACTGAAGAAGAAGACGATGACAGTGTTATCGAAGAGATGATCATTCCAGAATTTAAAATGAATACTGTTGAGCGTTCTATTCTTTCTTCTATTAAAGAAGCTGAAACAAAAGCACCTGAAGAACCAACAGAAATAATTCAAGAAATTGTCAAAGCTGAAGATAAAGAAGAAGAGATTCGCGAGGAAAATGAGGAACAGCCTCAAGAAATAATTGAAGAAGAAGAACCGAATGAACCTGCCAAAACAGCTACAGAACATTTAGAAATAGGAAAACCATTGGATTTTTCTCTAAATGAAAAACATTCGTTCCAAGAATGGCTTCAATTATCTCGAACAGAACCAATTGACAGATCAAACGAAATTTCTCCAGAAGAACAAGCTAAAATTGAAGCTGCTAAAGAAGAAGAGAGACAAAAGAAGGCTGAAATTATCGATAAATTTATCGAAACCAATCCAAAAATATCTCCAATCAAACCTGGAACAAGTACTCCAGCAGTTCAAATTGAGGCTGCTATAGAGGACAATTCGTATTTAATGACCGAGACTCTGGCCAGAGTATATCTGGAACAAAAGAAATATACAAAGGCAATTCAAGCATATGAAATATTAATTTTGAAATATCCAGAAAAAATTACTTTCTTTGCAGACCGCATATCGGATATAAAGATTTTACAACAAAATAACAATAACAATAATTAAGTAATGAGCACATTTTCAATTTTTTTAGTTTTAATTACAATAGTTTGTTTTCTATTGATCGTAGTTATCATGGTACAAAACCCTAAAGGAGGCGGATTGTCTTCTACCATCAGCGGAACACAGATGTTAGGTGGAGTACAAAAAACAACTGACTTTTTAGATAAAAGTACTTGGACTTTAGCTACTGTTTTAATTGTGCTAATTTTACTTTCAAGCTTAAGCTTCTCTGGATCTTTAAGCGATACTGATTCTAAAATCATTGACAAAACTGAAGCTCCTGCAAACGCGCCAGCAGCTCCAGCACAAGGAAACACTCCTGCTCCTGCAGCACCAGCTACTAAATAATTTTAGCTCAATATAAAAATCTAATGCCAGCCTGTCAAAGCTGGCATTTTTTTTAAGAAATAATGTCAGTTTTTCTAGCATGGCATAGTTTCTGAAAGTTTATAGAACAGAAAAAAATCGTATAACTTATAATAATATAAAATCATGGCTTTAAACATAAAACCGCTTTCAGACCGCGTACTTATTGAGCCTGTTGCAGCTGAAACTAAAACTGCATCAGGTATTTTTATTCCTGATACTGCCAAAGAGAAACCACAAAAAGGAACTGTAGTTGCAGTAGGAAACGGAACTAAAGATCACACAATGACTGTAAAAGTTGG
>NZ_DHEI01000009.1:2645-12707 GCF_002399805.1 Flavobacterium sp. UBA4854 | reverse complement strand
ACTGAATTTAAAAATATTCCAAACGACCAGAAAAAGGATTTTGGGCAGGTAATCAATACTTTAAAAGCTGTTGCTGAAGAAAAAGTAAGAGTTATTCAAGAAGAGCTTGAAAGCAAAGAAGAGTCTAAAGGAATTTTTGGCGATTTAACGCGTGCTGCTGAACCAGTAATTATTGGTTCTCGCCATCCGATTTCTATCGTTAAAAATCAGATTATAGATATTTTTGCTAATATCGGATTCAATGTTTCTGAAGGACCAGAAATTGAAGACGACTGGCATAACTTTACAGCATTGAACTTGCCAGAATATCATCCGGCACGTGATATGCAGGATACGTTTTTCATTCAGACAAACCCAGATGTTTTGTTGCGTACGCATACATCATCTGTTCAGGTGCGTTATATGGAAAATCATAAACCGCCAATTCGTACGATTTCTCCAGGACGCGTTTTCCGTAACGAAGCGATTTCATCTCGTTCTCACTGTATTTTCCATCAAGTGGAAGGATTGTATATTGACAAAGATGTTTCTTTTGCTGATTTGAAACAAACGTTACTTTATTTCACAAAAGAAATGTTCGGAAAATCTAAGATTCGTCTTCGTCCGTCATATTTCCCATTTACAGAGCCAAGTGCTGAAATTGATATTTATTGGGGACTAAAAACAGAAACCGATTATCGTATCACAAAAGGAACTGGTTGGTTAGAAATTGGAGGTTGCGGAATGGTAGATCCAAACGTTTTGAAAAATTGCGATATCAATCCAGATGAATACAATGGTTTTGCTTTCGGAATGGGAGTAGAGCGTATTGCAATGCTTTTATACCAAATAGGAGATATTCGTATGTTCTACGAAAATGATGTTCGTTTCTTAGAGCAATTTAAAGCAAATATTTAATTTAAGTCATAAAGTTGTAAAGTCGAAAGTCAAAAGTCTCAGAGTGATGGCTTTTGACTTTCGACTTTCGACTTTAAAACTTTTGACTCATATGAAAAAAGATATAATAATTCCAGAAGTTGAAAACGTGTTTCTAGCCGCAGTGCAGGAATGGAGCGACGATTTTATGGAAAAAGTGTGGTACGCTTATTTAGTAAATGATAGTGATTTTAACTTAGACAGCGTAATGGTAGTTTCAAAAGCATTTGGAACTATTGATGGAGAGATGAAAAAAACATCAATTCTACGTCATGCTTTTGTTGAGGTTCCTTCGGTTTCTGTTGTGAAGATAGAATTAGTAGAAAAGAGCCTTTTAGCGCTTAATAACGAGTTTATGGTGACTTTCTTTATCGGAAATACTTTATACGATAAGAAGTTTATTTTTAAAGCCAATTCGCTTGACGAAAACAAAACGGAAGAAGTGCCGATTTTGTTTGTTGAAGGAATAATGGTAAAATAAGAAATTCTAAGAATTACTATTAAATCACGATCCTCTATGGTCGTGATTTTTTATTTAAAAAAAATAGTTGTCAATTTTTCGGTTGCAGAAGGCTTTCGTTCAAAAGTACTTTTGTCAAAACTAAAAGAGTAAAATATGGCAACAAGATTTGAAGAATTCAAAAAACTGCACTATAATGAAATTCCGCTTTTACTTGGAAATGTATGGAATGTTCAAAGTGCGCTGCAATATGAGGAATTAGGATTTGAAGCGCTTGGAACTTCAAGTGCAGCAATTGCTTCTGATTTAGGTTATGACGATGGCGAAAATATGCCTTTTGAGGATTATTTTTTTATGATTCGAAGAATAAAATCAGCTGTAAAAATTCCTTTAAGTATAGATTTGGAAGCTGGTTATGGTGATACTGTTGAGGAAATAGTTGCAAATATTTCGAGATTGCATGAAATTGGAATAGTTGGAATTAATATTGAAGATTCGGTTGTTATCAACTCAAAAAGAGAAATAACAGAAACGGAATCTTTTGCGGCAAAATTAAAATCAATCGTAGAAAACTTAAAAAAGAAAAACATCGACATGTTTATAAATGTACGTTCTGATGTATTTCTTTTGGATTTACCGAACAAAATAGAAGAATCTAAATACAGATTAAAACAATATGAAATGGCTGGCGTTGACGGTATTTTTCTTCCGTGTATTACAAATGAAAATGATATAAAGGAAATTGCTGAAACGACAAAACTACCCCTAAATATAATGTGCATGCCTAATCTTCCTAATTTTGAAAAGCTAACTTTATTAAGAGTAAAGCGTATTAGTATGGGGAATTTTGCAAATGCCTTTCTAAATAAACAATTAGAAAAAGTTACTTTACAGTTACTGGAAAGAAATAGTTTTTCTCCCATTTTTGAATAATTGGTTATGGAACTTACAGACGATATAATGTATCAGGCCGCAGTAAATAAAGACACTTCTTTTGAAGGAGTATTTTTTACTGCAGTTAAAACAACCGGTATATTTTGCAGACCAACTTGTACAGCTAGAAAACCAAAAAGAGAAAATGTAGAATTTTTTACCAGTTCAAAAGAAGCTATTTTAAAAGGATATCGACCTTGCAAAGTTTGCTTTCCATTAGAAAAATATAATGAGACGCCTGATTTTATAAAAGAGATTTTAAAAGAGCTTTCAGAAAATCCAGCTCTAAAATTCAAAGATGCCGATTTAATCCAACGCGGAATTGAACCGAGTAAAATGCGACGATGGTTTTTAAAAAATCATAAGATTACATTTCAAGCTTATCAAAGAATGTTTCGTATTAATAGCGCTTTCAAAAAGATAAAAGAAGGAGAAAGTATTACTTCAACAGCTTTTGACACGGGTTATGAATCTTTGAGTGGTTTTAATGATTCTTTTAAATCGATATTTGGCTTTTCTCCTAAAAACAGCAAAGTGCAAAATATAATTGATCTCAAAAGAATAGAAACTCCGCTCGGAACGATGTATGTCTGTGCAGTAAAAGAAGGAGTTTGTTTGCTTGAATTCACAGACAGAAAAATGCTGGAGACAGAATTTAAGTCATTGGCAAAAAGATTGAATGCTTCAATTATTCAGGGAGATAATATCCATTTTGAAATTTTAGAAGAACAGTTAAAAGAATATTTTGAAGGAAAGAGAAAGAAATTTACAGTGCCGATTTTCTCTCCAGGATCTGATTTTCGAAATAAAGTTTGGACAACACTGCAAAATATACCTTATGGAGCCGTGAGAACATATAAAGAGCAGTCTATTGCCATTAATAAACCAGAAGCAATTAGAGCTGTAGCTAATGCAAATGGCGCGAACAGAATTTCAATACTTATTCCGTGTCATCGGGTTATAGGTTCAAATGGAGAGCTGACAGGATATGGAGGCGGATTATGGCGCAAGCAATGGCTTTTGGAACTGGAGAAAAAGAATGTTGAAAGATAGAGGAAAGGAGAAAGAGACAAGAAGCAAGAGTAAAGATTTTTATTTCAAGATAAAAAAAGAGCCAAACTGAATTAGTCTTGGCTCTTTATTCTATATTCTTTAATTAATTAGAGTCTTTACTCTTGCTTATTGTCTCTTTTCACTAAAAAAAACTAATCCAAAGACTCGGTCAATTTTTTGAAAACCGTTTTTGCATCTTTTCCTTCGTATAAAACAGCATAAACAGCGTCTATAATTGGTGTTTTAGCTCCGTAACCTTGATTTAGTTTATAAGCACTTTTTGTTGCATAATAACCTTCGGCAACCATACTCATTTCCATCATGGCACTTTTTACGGTGTAACCTTTTCCAATCATATTTCCGAACATTCTATTTCTAGAGAAAACAGAATATCCTGTAACCAATAAATCGCCTAGATAAGCAGAATCATTAATGTTACGTTTCATTCGGTGCACTTTTCTGATGAATTTCTTCATTTCGCGAATAGCGTTACTCATTAAAACCGACTGGAAGTTATCGCCATAACCTAAACCATGTGCAATTCCGGCAGCAATAGAATAAATGTTTTTTAGCATTGCAGCATATTCAGTTCCGATGATATCGTCTGAAATTTTTGCTTTAATATAATTTCCAGAAAGTGATTTTGCTACAACTTTGGCTTTATCAGGGTCGCCACAAGCAATCGTCAAATATGAAAGTCTTTCTAAAGCTACTTCTTCTGCGTGACAAGGACCTGTAATAACTCCAATATTGTAATATGGAATGTCGTATTGAATATGGAAATGTTCGCCAACAATTAAACTAGTTTCAGGAACAATTCCTTTAATCGCAGAAAAAATAATTTTATCTGATAAAGAAACCGTCATGTTTTTTAATTCGGCATCTAAGAAAGCCGATGGAATTGCAAAAATGATATAATCTGCATATTCTATCGCTTCGTTTATATTATTGGTTAATTTGAGTTTTTTGGTGTCAAATTCAACAGAACTTAAATAGTTTGGATTGTGTTTGAATTTCTCGATATGCTCGATAGCGGCATCATTGCGCATGTACCACGAAATTTCAGAAAGATTTACACATAACATTTTTGCAATTGCCGTTGCCCAGCTTCCTCCACCAATCACTGCAAATTTTAAATTTTCGCTCATTATTTTAATAATTTAAAACAAAAGTACTTAATAATGTGCTAATAAAGCAAAATCTGCTTTAAGAAATTTTGAAACCACGCTTTAATTGCAATGACTTTCAAGAAGTTTAAGAATAAAAATATTTTTTTTAATAGCTAAACAATAAAATGATCTCACTTGCGTTATAACAATTTATAAATTAGAATTTTAATGAATTTAAAAAAAATTGAGTTAGTTAGTTTTGTTTTAGTATTTTGAAAAGGCGTTCCTAAACTTGTTAAGAACGCCTTTTTTAATGAAATTCCAATAAAAAAAATCCAAATTCCAAAAGTTTAAAATTGGGATTTGGAATTTTAAAATTTGGAATTTATCTTAATACGAAAGTTCAACAATAGATCTTACTTTATCTAAAGTTATTAATTGTTTTTCTCCTAAACCTTTCCAACCTCTTTCTTCAAAACGATTAACGATAAAATCGGCTGTTTTAGAATAATCTTCTGTGTACTGAGAAAGTTTAGTATCCATTCCCATTGTATGAAAAAATTCAACAGTTTTGTTAATGGCTTCTTTTGCCACTTCTTCGTCAGAACCAGTTAGGTTGAAAATTCTTCTTCCGTATTGTGCCAGTTTTTCTTTTTTGCTTTCAAACATTACATGATACAAACTTGGGCCAATAATAGCCAAAGTTCTCGCGTGATCAATTTCGTAAAGCGCTGTCAATTCATGGCCAATCATGTGCGTTGCCCAATCGCTCGGAACACCTTTCTGAATTAACCCGTTTAAAGCCATTGTACAGCTCCACATAAAATTAGAAGCCAAAGTATAATCGGTTGGGTTTTTTACAACACCTGGACCAACTTGAATTAGAGTCTGTAAAATTCCTTCGGCAATTCTATCCTGAAGAAAAGCATCAGTTGGATACGTTAAATATTGTTCCATTACGTGTGTGTAAGCATCTACAACACCATTTTCGATTTGTCTTTTTGGTAAAGACGAAATTACTGTAGGATCACAGATTGAAAACTGCGGAAATAAAGCACTTCCTCCAGAAGATAATTTCTCTTGAGTTGCTTCAATTGTTACAACATATCCAGAATTCATTTCGCTTCCCGTTGCTGGCAGGGTTAAAACGGTTCCGAATGGCATTGCATTTTCTTTAATCAAAATCCTTTTTTGAAGAATGTCAATCGGATTTCCTTCAAAATTAACAGCTGCCGAAATAAATTTAACGCCATCAATTACAGATCCACCACCAACAGCAAGAATAAAATCGATTTTTTCTGCTTTGATTACATCAACGGCTTTCAGTAAAGTTTCAAATCTTGGATTTGGTTCGATTCCGCCAAATTCTACAATTTCAAAACCTTTAAGATTATTGATTACTTGATCGTAAATTCCGTTTTTGAAAATACTTCCGCCACCATAAGCCAAAAGCACTTTTGCGCCTTTTGGAACTAAAGTAGAAAGTTTTTCAATTTGTCCTTTTCCGAAAACTAAATTCGTCGGATTGTATAATTCAAAGTTTAGCATTTTTTTTAGTTTCTAAGATGCTAAGCTACTAAGCTACTAAGTTTTTTGTTGAAACGTAGAATCTCAGAACTTAACATTGTGATTTATTAATTTTTATTTGCAATTAGTGAATGAGAGATTGAGTTTTTTTTGGTTTTTAGAAGAACTTAAAACCTTAGCATCTCAGTCCCTTTTATTTTAACTCTTGTAATAATTTTGCAGCTACCAATTTGGATGATGCTGGGTTTTGTCCCGTGATTAAAAGTCCGTCGGCAACAGCATAAGGCTGCCAGTTTGCGCCTTTAGAAAAAATTGCTCCGTTTGATGCTAAAGCATCTTCCAATAAAAACGGAACTACTTTTGTCAATCCAACAGCTTCTTCTTCTTCATTAGTGAAACCGGTTACTTTTTTACCTTTTACTAAATACTCTCCATTTACTTTTACGTTTTTCAAGACGGCAGGAGCGTGACATACAAAAGCGACTGGTTTATTGTGTGTGTAAAAAGATTCAATTAAAGCAATTGAACTTTTATCTTCAACCAAATCCCAAAGCGGACCATGACCTCCTGGATAAAATACAGCATCGTAATCTTTTTGGTTAACCGTAGAAAGTTTTAGTGTGTTTTTTAATTTTTCTTGTAAACCTTTATCAGCATCAAAACGTTTGGTGTCTTCAGTTGCCGAAGCGGGATCGGCACTTTTTGGATCAATTGGCGGTTGGCCTCCAAGAGGAGATGCAATTGTAATTTCAACTCCTTGATCTAAAAGTTCATAATATGGCGCAGCAAATTCTTCTGACCAGAATCCTGTTTTTTCTCCTGTATTGCCCAGTTTGTCATTGCTGGTTACAACAAATAATACCTTTTTCATACTCTTTTTATTTGATTTTTGAGCTTCAGCAGAAATGCTTACAGCTGTAAATGCAGTTATTGCGAATAGTGTTATTTTTTTCATATGTATTAAATTTTGAACAAATTTACAGCTAATGTGATATCAGTAAAAATAAAATAAACTATGTTTGTTATAAACAAATTTATATCATGGTAAATCTAGAATGGTACAGAACTTTTAAAGCAGTTTACAAAAACGGTAATTTTTCAGTGGCTGCGAAGGAATTATTTATGAGTCAGCCTGCGGTTAGTCAGCAGATTTCAATGCTTGAAGCACACGTAGGAAATAAATTGTTCAATCGGAAATCTAAAGGAGTAGAACCAACTGAATACGCTAAGTTACTGAATAATTTGATAATAGACGCATTAGATCGTCTCGAAAGTGTTGAAGTTGGCTTTAGAGCAAAAGCCGAAGATGCGAACCGATTAATTTCTGTTGGAATTTCAAAACATCTTTTTGACTGTGTTGGTAATCTATTAATTGCTAAGTTTGATTTAATCGATTTTACTTTTGCAGAAAACGATGAACTTTTTGCATTGGTAGATGCTAAAAAATTAGACTTTGCTATAACAACAAAAAGATTTGACACTTTTGATACTACTTACGAGATTGTCGGAAAAATAAAATTGATTTTGGTTGCTCCAGTAAGTCTAGATATAACCGAATTTCGCCAAAAATTAAAAGCAGACAATTATACAGAAATAGAGCAATGGCTGAATACGCAGAAATGGTATAGTCATGACGCACGTATTCCGCATATAAAATTATTTTGGTTGCATGCTTTCAATAAAAAAAGACCTTCTATGGTGCCTAATTATATTATTCCTTCAGAATCTGAAATGCTTAGGCTTTTATCTAAAAATGATGGGGTTGCTGCTACTTGGAACTGTAACGCAAGAAATTTTATCAAGGAAAATAAGTTGCAGTTGTTATGGAACAGTTTTCATGTGCCAGAAGAATTTGTGTATTTATTAGCTCCAAAAAATAATAACTTAAAGTCATTTTTTGATATTATTGAAAAAGAACTGAAATTGTTTTTTGGAAATAGATTGTAGTTTTTTTATTTTTATTAATTGAAATTCAGGTGTTTAATGGCCTTTGTGAAAAAAAATAACTTTGAGTTGAGTAAATTAACTTCTAAAACTAGATTGATTATGAGAAAGATTGCAACATTTTTGGTACTTGCGACAGTTTTATATACTAGTAATTCATGCAGTAAGCATGATGACGAAGCTATTGTAGATTGTTTTGGAGATTCTATATTAACAGAATTAAAGCATTCGACAGATGGTACAAATTCAAAAATAATAAATTACTCCATTCAATATGCTGGAAGCAATACCGTAACTTCTGTAAAATGGACTTTTGGAGATGGAAAAACAGAAACCATAAATACTTCAACCGGAGCTGTGTCGCATACTTATAGTGCCGCAGGAACTTTTGAAGTTAAAGCAGATGTAACGCTAAAAAAAGGCGATGGGAGTTGTACTGTTAGCCCAAAGAAAAGTGTAACGGTGAACTAAAATACTGCTTGTAAAAATAGTAATGAGGATCAACTTTGTAATTTATTGCATAAGCATAGATTACAAAGTTGATCCTCATTCGTTATATTTGTTTGATAGGATTGAGGATTATGGAAAAATTACAAAATATTAGAACTGCTGTAGATGCGATAGTTTTTGGCTACAAGAACAATGGTTTATACGTGTTATTGATTGAGCAAAAATTTGGTTCGGCAGATAAATATTGGGCATTGCCTGGAGGTTTGGTTAAAAATGATGAATCTTTAAGCGATGCAGTTATTCGTGAATTACATGAAGAAACGAATGTGCAATTGACTTTTATGGAACAGCTCTATACTTTTGGAGATGATATAAATAGAGATTCTAGAAATCGCGTTATTTCAGTTGCGTATTATGCGTTGGTTGAAGCTTCAAACTTAGAAATAAAAGCCGATACAGATGCTGAAAGAGTACAATGGTTTAAAATTGACGAAATTCCGCCTTTAGCATTCGATCATAATTTAATTTTAAAAAAAGGTATAGAAAGATTGAAAGCGAAATTAACTTATGAGCCAATTGGTTTCGATTTACTTCCAGATGAATTTCTGTTTTCAGATTTGGAAAACCTTTATTGTACCATTCTAGAAAAAGAAATTGATCGCAGAAATTTTAGAAAAAAAATACTAAGCTTCGGTATTTTAGAGCAAACAGATAATTTTTCACCTATAAAAAGCGGAAGACCTGCTAAATTATTTAGATTTAATAAATTGAAATATAGAGATTTAGCTTCTAAAGGTTTTCACTTCGAAATAAAGTTTGCGTAATTTTTACACAAAATAAATTGTTTATTCAAAATTAAATTCTACATTTGCGTATAATTAACGCAAACTAAAAAACTATGATACTAAATCTCGACCCAAAATTCGCTCCATTTCAAAATCAGGAAGAAATTAAATTTCAAAGTTTTACTTTCTCTGGAGGAGAACCACACATCAAAATCGCTCCAGACTTTGATGCAAATAGAAAAGTAACCATTACGCATAGATTAAATTCATTCAACGATTTAGGTTTGTTGTGTGTTACGGTTGACGCTTTACGCAGAATGGATGTTAAAATCATAGATCTTTTCATTCCGTATTTTCCAGCAGCGAGACAAGACCGTGTTATGATTCCTGGTGAGCCTTTATCTGTAAAAGTTTATGCTGATATAATCAATGCAATGCAGTTGAACAAAGTATTTGTTTTTGATGCGCATTCTGAAGTTACACCAGCTTTGTTGAATAATAGTACTGTGATGCCAAATTATACTTTTATAAAAGAAGTTTTAAATAGAATAGGCGAAAACGTAAAATTGATTTCTCCAGATGGAGGAGCTTTGAAAAAAATCTATAAAGTATCTGAGTTTTTAGGAGGTGTTGAAGTTGTAGAATGCAGTAAAAGCCGTGATGTAAAAACAGGAAAATTATCTGGTTTTAAAGTTTACAATGATGATTTGCAAGGAATGGATTGTTTAATTGTAGATGATATCTGCGACGGAGGAGGAACTTTCGTAGGATTAGCCGAAGAACTTAAAAAGAAAAATGCGGGAAAATTATACTTAGCAGTAAGCCACGGAATTTTCAATAAAGGTTTTGAAGTTTTAAACTGCTTTGATGGAATCTTTACAACCAA
>NZ_DHEI01000009.1:0-2289 GCF_002399805.1 Flavobacterium sp. UBA4854 | reverse complement strand
TAAAAAGAAACAATGATCAGATAAGAGAAGACAGAGCCAAAGTAATTGGTGAGGATTCTGAATTAATTTACAGAAGAAGAGTCGAAGATATCGAATTAAAAATCAAAAGACTCGAAAGGGAACAAGAAGGACTGATTGACATTAGTCCACTGGATAAAAACAGTTTGACTTTTGCCGATTTTCAGCCGGAAGCTTTTGTTCAAAAAGACATGGAGCTTTCGCTGACAATCAGAAATTTAAACATTCAGTTTGAGGTTACAAAAAAGAGATTTGAATATTTATTTGGTAAAAAATTCTAGTTATGGGAGGTACAAGATATGATTTCGGTGCTCGCGAAAGCAGAGCAAAAAAAGTAGGTTATGCTAGCAAATCTGCAGCAGAGATATTTACACAGAATGCGTTACATATGGCTCACGAATCTATGAATCCGAATGGAGTAATTTTTAGAGAAGCCAGAGATTCGGATGTTCATCCTAATACAGTTCCGATTATTTTAGGATTGGACGTTACAGGAAGTATGGGACATATTCCACACGAATTGATTAAAGACGGACTTCCAAAATTAATGGGAGGAATTATTCAAGGTGGCGTTCCAGATCCAGCACTGTTATTCTTAGGAATCGGTGATCACGAATGCGATAGATATCCGCTTCAAGTTGGACAGTTTGAATCTGGTGATGAAGAATTGGATATGTGGTTAACAAGAACCTATATTGAAGGCGGTGGAGGAGGAAACGCTGGAGAAAGTTACCTTTTAGCATGGTATTTTGCTGCATTTCACACTAAAACCGATGCATTCGAAAAAAGAGGACAAAAAGGATTATTGTTTACAGTGGGTGATGAACCAGGTTTAAAAACACTTCCGGCTTCAGCAATTAAAGAAATTATGGGTCAGGGACAACAGACTTATACACATCTTGAATTATTAGCAGAAGCGCAAAAAAGATACGATGTCTATCATATTAGTATTTTGCATTCAGGACAAGCAATAAATGCCGATGTTGAATGGAAAGAACTACTTGGACAAAATTGTTTGTCTATAGAAGATCACAAAGAAATTCCAAATGTAATTAAAAAGATCATTTGCGATAAACATAAAAGTTCTGGTTTAGGAACAATACCGGTTTCTGATACAAGTAATAGCAGTTTAGATAATATAGAAATGCTTTAAAAATGAAAACAGCGAAAATAGTTATAGGTTTAGGATTTGGTGATGAAGGAAAAGGCATAACAACAGATTTTCTGGCAAAACAAAATCCTGAATCTATAGTTATTCGCTTTTCAGGAGGACAACAAGCGGCACACACCGTTATGATTGGCGACAGAAAACACGTTCATTCGAGTTTTGCAAGCGGAGCACTTCGCGGTCTTCCGTCTTATTACAGCGAGCATTGTACGATTCATCCGCTTTTTCTTTATAATGAAAGAGAAGAATTAAATGAAAAAAAAGCTAATCTGGATTTGTACATTCATCCATTAGCTAAAGTAACAACTCCTTTTGATGTTTGGCACAACAGAGGAAATGTGCGAAATATTGAAAACGGAACCTGCGGAAAAGGCATAGGTTCAACCATGAAAAGAAATGAAGGTCCGTATAAATTGTTTGCCATCGATTTGATTGCGCCTCGCGAAATGCTTTTGGAAAAACTAAACCAAATCGCATATTACTATGGCTTTTTAAATGAAAGTGGAATTGAGGAAGAAATCAATGCATATTTAGAAGCAATAGATAAATTAAAGTGGAATATTGTCGATTATACGTTTCTTTCAAAATATGAAAATCTGATTTTTGAAGGCAGTCAGGGAATTCTGCTCGACATGGATCACGGCGTTTTTCCAAATGTAACCTATGCCAATACCACTTCAAAAAATGCAATTGAAATTTGTAATAAACTAAAGATTGAAGATGTAGCCGTTTATTACGTAACCCGAAGTTATTCAACCCGCCACGGACACGGCTGGATGGCTAATGAAGGAGAAATTGAATTAAAAAATAACGAAGAAGAAACTTGTGTTTTTAACGAATACCAAAAACATTTGCGTTTTGGAACTCTGAATTACGAACTTCTGAATTATGCTCTGAAACTCGATGCAGCTTACAGTCCAATGGTAAAACGAAATTTGGTTGTAACTTGTATGGATCAGCTGGAGCAGGATTATGAGTTTGAAAGTCTCACAACAGAATTCAATGAAATTTTTGGATCATTTTCACCCGATTCAAAAGATTTTAAAAACATTACTTCTTTGTTCCAATAAAATAGAAATCATGAAATACAATATAGATACCAT
>NZ_DHEI01000096.1:28630-41742 GCF_002399805.1 Flavobacterium sp. UBA4854 | reverse complement strand
AATCCGTCAAATTTCCATTTTCCCTTTAAAATATCTCTCTGCAGAAAAGCGCTTCCAGTTGCAGGAACGCCATTCAAAGTATTAAACGAATTCATAAACGTGCGGACTCCCGCTTCAACCGCAGCTTCAAAAGGAGGCAGCACAGAATTGTACAATTTAGAATTGCTGATATCCACAATATTATATTCCAATCCCGCTTCAACATAACCGTAAGCCGCAAAATGTTTTGCACAGGCCGCAATCGTATTTACTTTAGCCAAATCTGCAATGGTTTCGCCCTGAAAGCCTTTTACTCTTGCATAGCCAATTTTGCTTCCCAAATACGGATCTTCTCCCGCGCCTTCCATCACGCGTCCCCAACGCGCGTCGTTCGCAACGTCAACATTTGGCCCGAATGTCCAATTAATTCCGGATGCCGAAGCCTCGTCTGCCGCAATCGCCGCCGATTTTTTAATGGCTTCCAGATCCCAGCTCGCCGCTTCTGCCAGCGGAATCGGGCTTAACGTCTTATAGCCATGTATCACGTCAAAACCGATAATTAATGGAATTCCCAAGCGGGTTTCTTCGACTGCAATTTTCTGCACTGCGCGAACTTCTTTCACGCCGCGAACTGTCAGCATCGATCCCACAAGGCCTTTTCTTAAATGCTCGTATTTCAGTTCGGCTGTTCCGCCTTTTGGCGCCGGTCCCGTAACATCCCAAAAGCCATTGTATTGGTTCATCTGCCCAACTTTTTCCTCCAGCGTCATTAATGGCAGAAGCAGGTCTATGCGCTGCTCAACAGTTTTATTTTTATCCAGATACGGCTTCTTTTGTGCATTCATATTTCCAACAGTAAACAGGGATAAAACCCCGATAATAATTATTTTTTTATTTTTCATGATGGTTTAGTTAGTTCTTTTTTAGGGACTAAGATTCTAAGTTTCTGAGATATTAAGTTTTTCAAAACTTTGCGAATTAGCGTCTTTGCGAGATTCGAACTATACATTTTTTAGCTTCGACTTCACTAAGCTTGGCAAAGCATATCAATAATCTAAAATCTTGCTTCTTTCCCCTTCTTTCTATAACTCAGAAATAAAACAAGAAGCAGGCAAATTCGCTTTATTAAACAAATCTGACTGAATTGTATTTCCCCATGCAAATCTCACTTTTGCTGGAGAAGTTACTTTTTTACTTGTCACAATCACTTCGTTATTTTTAATCGAAGCTTCGGCTGGATAGAAAACTCCATCTATTCCCGCAACCTCAAATTGATTCGATTTTTTGTCTTTAAAGTATAATCCGTCTCCGTAGTCAAAAGAAACGATTACTGTATTTTTATCCACTTTAATTCCTTTAAAAAGCGGTCCATTAACCAAGTTAGAATTGGTTTTGTAAGTTTCTGCTAAAGCCAAATTCGCTAAACGAATTCCAACCGATTTTTTATTTTTGGGATGAATATCAATCGTATCCGAAATATCGCTAATTACAACCATTCCTGTTTTTGAAACTTCTTTCAATAATTTTCTCTGAGAATCTCTAACCGTTACGTTTGAGAAATTATTTGAACCATTTTTAAATGGCGCAATCTGAACGTAATAAAATGGGAAATTATCATTCCATTCTTTTCTCCAAGAAGTAATTAAGGCTCCTAAAGTTTTATCATAAACTAACGAACCAACATTAGATTCTCCTTGATACCAAAGCGTTCCTGCGATTTTAAATCCGACAATTGGATAAATCATCGCATTATAAGCACGTCCAGGTTGTCTTGGTCCATATTCTTGTTCGTTAAGCTTTTTTGCATTTTCTAATAAAAGCGGATCATTATTTACCACATCTTCTGGCATCCAGATTTCAGCCGGAGTTCCGCCCCAATTCGAAGAAATTAATCCGATTGGAATATTTTTTAAATCTTCGCGAAGGCGTTTAGCAAAAAAGTAGCCAATCGCACTAAAATATTTCATGGTTTCTGGAGTCGATTCTGTCCAATTTCCCAGCAAATTATTCTGCGGACTTTCCGCCGTTAATTTTGGAACGGTAAAAAAACGAATGTTTGGATTCGTTGCATTTTTCATTTCTTCTTCTCCATCATCAATTCCCCAACTCACAGACATTTCCATATTTGATTGTCCAGAACAAAGCCAAACTTCTCCAATTAGAATGTTTTTTAAAACCACTTCATTGTAGCCCTTTATAGAAATAGTAAAAGGTCCGCCCGCTTCTGGAGTTTTAATGGTAATTTCCCATTTTGCTTGGTTGTTGGCAACTGTTTTATATTCCTGATTGTTCCAACTCGAAACTAGTTTAATTTCTTCTTTCGGATTTGCCCAACCCCAAATTTTCACTTGAGAGTTGCGTTGTAAAACCATATTATCACTAAAAATATTCGGAAGCGAAATGTTTGCCATCATAGTATTGGAAATCAATAAAAAGAAAACAAACTTATAGATATTATTTTTCATTTAGCAACTTCTTTAAAAATGGAGCATATTCGTTTGCCAAAACCTTATGTTCTGCAAGATCTGGATGTCCTGAACATCCGCTTGGAGTCATTGGTTTAAATTTGAAAATCTGAATTGGTTTATGTGCTTTATCATTCGCGAAAGCGTTTTTAACTTTATTCAGACAATCTTCAAAAACAACTCCTCTTTCTCCTCCAACCATTGGACTATTTGTAATTACAATCTGCACTTTCGGATTATGTTCGTACAACATTTTTATAAAATTGATGTAATTCGAAATGTATTTTTCTGGATTAAAAGGCAAACGTTCTTTTTTACCATCTCCGCCAGAAAAATCATTTGTTCCTAAAGCAATACTGATAATATCAGGTTGAAAAGCAAAATCATATTTAGGTTTTGATGCATCTTTCGTTAGATATAAATTTGGATAAGCATCTGGCATTATAGCTTCGTCTTTATTCTCATCATTCCAGTTTCTATACATTCCGATTCCAGAAACGCAGCTCATTAAGTAATCGGCATCGATTTCTCGTGAAAGTGTTGGTCCATAAGCATAATAACCGTTATGATGATCCATGTATTCTCCTTTATCACAAGGAACATCAGACGGATCGCTAGCGGCACCACAAGTAATAGAATCGCCAATAAATTCTATTTTCTTTTTCTTTTTAAACGAAATCGGAATTAATTTCGAAGTTGTTCCAGCAAACAAAATATTGCCGCTTTGGGCTTCAGTATTTTTATAAATTTCTAGTCGATGTTCTTTTTTACTTGAAGTTACTTTTATTGGAAATACCTGCACAGCTCCTTTTTCAATTCTGATCTTCCCAATATATTTACCATCCAAAACCAATTGAACATAATTATGATGTTCATAAGCGTCTACGCTTTGAAGTGAAATTGAACACTCTTTTCCTATAAAATTGAAAGAAACAGATGAAGCTGTTCCGATTAAAATGACATTATCATTTTGCAGTTTTTCTATTCTGCCCTGATATAAGTAAGTTTTATTTGAATTTAGTGTTTGCGAAGTCGAAATAACTGAAATCAGCAAAAACAAAATTAAAAGGGCTATTTTTTTGGGAAACATAATTTATTTGTTAAAATCTAAATACGATTCACAAATATATTGGAAAGAGAATATCGAAAAAGATACTAAAATGTCAAAAAGTAATAAAAAAACACCACACAAACACATCACTTTTGGCTTTCATAACGTTAATTCTTACAAGTGCAACAAATAGTATTGCTTTGAAATGCTTAATTTGCCGTTTTTATTTATCAATTCAATAGTTTTTACAGTCCAAATGAAATTACGTCTTTTTACCTTTCTATCTGCCTTTATATTATTTTCTTCTTTTACTTTAAAAAAGAATAATGAACAAATTCTAGTTCAAAATTCTAACATTCAAACCGAAATCAATCGTGATTCTATTGTTGTTTTTGCAAAAAAACATTTAGGAATTCCTTACAGGTACGCCAGCAGTAATCCGCAAAAAGGTTTTGATTGCTCGGGTTTTGTGGGTTATGTATTTAAAAATTTTGGAATGACGCTTCCGCGAAGTTCTAGCGGTTATAAAAATATTGGTAAAATTGTAAAACCAGAAGATTTTAAAGTTGGTGATATTTTAGTTTTTTACGGATATAAAAACAGAAATATTGTAGGTCACGTTGGAATTATTTGTGAAGCCAATGGAATGCATTCAAAATTTATTCATGCTTCATCAGGAAAAGCACAGCAAGTAACTATAACAGCGCTTGATACAGAACATTATACCAAACGCTTTTATAAATGTGTTGATGTCTTGGAGAAATAGTTTTTTTAGGCACTAATTTATTTTTTGCCACTCCCGATAGCTATCGGGATAAAAAGATTTGCACAGATTTTTTTAATCCTTTTAATCCTTTAATCTGTGGCTTTTATTTTTTGCCACGAATTGCACTAATTTTTACTAATTTTTTTATTTGCAATACTATAATTTAATTCGTGTAAATTCGTGCAATTCGTCGCAACCTTAGACTTTTATTCTTCGGTTAAGAGTTTAATTAGACTTTCATCTCTTCCATAAATATCTTTGTAAAAGTTTAGATTTCCTTCACGGTCAACCCAAGCGGTAAAATATCCGATGTATACCGGAATTTTTTTCTTAAGCGTATACCAGCTTTCTTTTCCTGCATGCATGGCTTTATCAATTCTTGCAGGATTCCATTGCGGATCTACTTTTAATAATTCAATTGCCAATTCACGTGGTTTTGCTACACGTACACAACCATGACTAAATGCTCGGCTTTCTCTTTCGAACAAACTTTTTGAAGGTGTATCATGCAAATAAATATTGCTTGAATTTGGAAATAAAAACTTCACTAAACCTAAAGAATTATTTTTTCCTGGAAGCTGACGAACCGCGCCATTATTCCACTCCAGATTTTTCTTTTGCAGATAATTTTTATCCTTTGCCATTCCGGGTTTAATCTCCGAATTAATAATGCTCGTTGGTACATTCCAATACGGACTAAAAACAATATTACTCATCATTCCGCTAAAAATAACGGTTTTGGTCATTGCTCTTCCAACCACAACTGGAGAGATAAAAGCAATTTTTCCGTCTTCAATTATATACAGTTTAAATTCAGGAATATTAACTTCGATATACTTTTGCCCTTTTTCTAATTCAGGATCAATCCAGCGGCAACGTTCCATATTCACGATAATTGTTTTGATACGTTCTGAAACTGGAATATTTAAATCATTTATATGCTCTAATAAAATAGTGTTTTTTGGAGTATAACCGTGACGTGCTTCATAGTACTTCATGGCTTTCATTAAAATGGTATCGCAAACGGCACTTTTATTATCTTCCTTAATATCTTTTGTTATAAAAAGCCTTTCTCTAATTTGAGCAACAATATCTGATGAATCTCCAACTTTTAACGCTTTGTAATCTTCACCAGTTTCGATAGTTTTCCAACCGCCGTTTTTCTCAATTTCTCTATATTCTTTTAAAGCATCACGAAGCTTGTAATACTGGCTGAACATCTTTTTCTTCTTATCATCCAAAATGGTTGATTTCTTAAAAATAGAATCTGAAAGTACTTGATAGTTGAATTTTTTTCTTGGCAAAAGCCATTCTAACGAAATACTTGTTTTTTCATCAAAACCTGCATATACTTTTTCGGCATAATAGTAATACAAATTTGACAGTAGTAAATCGGTATCTTCTTTGGATAATTTTTTGGTTGGATTATTTTCGAAAACCGAATTTAGTTCTTCTTTATAAGGATAATTGGCTTTTAATCCTTCTTGATCTAAATTTTTGTATTGATTGAATAATGTACTTCCAAACTCAACTACTCCTTTATTATCCTGCCATAATTGAGTCGATTTGTTTTTTTGATACAAAGCGGTTACATCATTTTTAAATTTATCCAGTTTGGGATAATTTTCATAAAACTTCGCAATGCGTGCGGTGTCAATTGTAAGTTTTAATTCTGGAATTTTTTCAACTTTTTTTATCGATTTTTCTTCCTTCTTATCGGCTTTCGAATTACACGAAAAAACAACGAAAAAAACAACTGCAATTAAAGGCGTATACCAAATTTTCATAAGTAGATTTTTTTATTAAAAGTAAATCTGTTGAGCTTAATTATTTTCAACACATAGAAACATAGTTTTTTGAAAAATTAAAAAAAGGCGTTTCGCTAATTTAAATGCACATAGTTTATCTATGTGTCGAAACTTGTTTCTTTTTAATCTCTATTTTTAGACTTAAAAATCTATGTTTCTATGTGTTAAAGTCTATTTTTTAAATTCTATTTAATGAGTTAAAAGTAGAAAAATTTCTATTAAATCAAAGAATTCTGAAACAAATCTTAACCTTATTTTTTTGAAATTTAAGCGTTTAATAAAAAATAAAAAGCTCCAAACAATTTTCATGTCTGGAGCTTTCGCCATATAACCAACCTATTAAAAATCTTAGATAACTGTACCTTTTAAAGTAAGTACTTTAGGTGTTGTTTCTGCACTAGTTGTTACAGTAACTGTTTTTGTAAAAGCACCTTTGTTTGCAGCATTGTAAGTTGCAGTAACTTTTGCAGATTTACCTGGCTGAATTGGTTCTTTTGTGTAATCTGTAGCTGTACATCCGCAAGATCCTTGTACGTTTGTAATAACTACAGCTGTTTTTCCTGTATTTTTAAATTCGTATACAATTGCTTTTGGAGTTCCTTGCGGAATTTGTCCTACATCAATTGTTTCTGCTTTCCAAACAATTGTAGAAGCTGCAGCAGTTTCTGAAATTTCATTATCTGAAACTAAAGATTGTACTGGCGCAATTGCCGAAAAAGACATTAGGCCTAAAGCCAAAGCTAACATCGAAATTTTGATCATTTTCATAACTGATATATTTAAAATGGTTTGTAGTTCATTTTGATATTACAAAGGTAATTCAGACAAAAATAAATCGCTGTTAACCGCTTTCAAACGTTTGTTAATGACTTGTTAATCGCTTATTTTCAGGCTAAAATTGATTAATATTACACTCTTAAAATTCTGCATTCTTGAAAATTAATAAACTTAACAGCATCATTATCTTAGGATTGGTAGCCATCATTAGTATTTTGGTGGCGCAATTGTTATGGACAAAAGAGGCTTTTACAATCGAACAAAAAAAACTTAGCCAAAAAGCACATATTGCTTTACTAGAAGTGGCTAAAAAATTATACGAAGGAACTAATCATGAACTTCCTGTTCAGAATCCTGTACAGAAAATTGCAAACGACTATTATATTGTAAATGTCGACAATGAATTTGAACCTGATATTTTAGAATTTTATCTAAAGACAGAATTCAAAAAAATGAATATCACGACCGACTTTGAATATGCGATGTACAATTGCCAAAGTGATGAAATGATTTATGGCGATTATATTTCGCTTTCGAAGAAAAAATCAGAATGCAAAAAGACTGTTTATTTTCCTAAACATAAAAATCTGGTTTATTATTTCGCTGTTCGTTTTCCAAATGAAACCACCTATTTATTCAGTTCTATGCGTTTTTGGTTTATTCTTTCAACCGCATTGATTCTTATTTTATTGATTTATGTGTATTCTATTTTTACACTTTTACAGCATAAAAAATATTCAGAACTGCAGCGTGATTTCATCAATAATATGACGCACGAATTTAAAACTCCTTTAGCATCTATTCTTATTGCATCCAAATATTTGATTGAACAAAAACCAATTAAAGAAGATAAAAAACTTTTTACTTATACCGATATTATTATCAATCAAGGAAATAAACTAAACGGCCACATCGAAAAGATTCTAGATATTGCAAGATCTGATTATACTCCGTTAGAACTTAAAAAAGAAAGTATTTTAATTGTTCCGATTATTGAAGAGACAATAGAAAACATTAAACTAAAATATCCTGAGGCTTCTATTACAATTGAAACTGTTTCAAAAGAATATTTGCTTGAAACTGATACTTTTCATTTTGCCAATTTAGTTTATAATTTATTGGATAATGCTATAAAGTATTGTAATGAAAAACCAGAAGTCACAATAAGAATCATTGAAGATAATAATTGTCTAAAACTCGAATTTATTGATAACGGAATTGGCATTAATCCTAAAAAAATATCTTTTATCTTTGATAAGTTTTACCGCGTTCAGAACGAAAAAAGTAACGAAGTTAACGGTTTTGGACTTGGTTTATATTATGTAAAAGAAATCTGCAGTCTGCAAAACTGGAAAATAAAAGCCGAAAATAATCAAGAAAAAGGTGTTACTTTAACTTTATCAATTCCTTACAAAAAATGAAAAATTTCAAAATACTATATGCCGAAGACGACGAAACCCTTGCGTTTTTAACCAAAGATAATTTGGAGCAAAATAATTATGAAGTGATTCATTGTTCTGACGGAAAATCGGCACTTAAAATTTTTGAGGAAGAGGAATTTGATGTGTGCATTTTTGATATTATGATGCCAAAAATGGATGGTTTTGAGCTTGCAGAAGCAGTTCGAAAAATTGATGTTAATGTTCCGATTATTTTCCTTTCGGCTAAAACTTTAAAAGAAGATCGCATTAAAGGACTTCGTCTTGGGGCAGATGATTATTTGGTAAAACCTTTCAGCATTGAAGAGTTACTTCTGAAAATTGAAATTTTCTTGAAACGATCTCAGAAAAATATTCCGCCTGCAAAAACAATTTATGAGGTAGGAAAATATCAGTTTGACACTAAAAATTTCATTCTTTTTAATGACGAAGAAAAAGTTGGATTAACCCAACGTGAAGCCGAATTATTGAAACTTTTTCTAGATCATAAAAATTCTGTTTTAAAACGCGAACAAATCTTAACCTCTTTATGGGGAACAGATGACTATTTTATGGGAAGAAGTCTAGATGTTTTTATTTCGAGACTGCGTAAAATTTTAGCCAACGAGCAAGGCATTTCGATTGAAAACCTTCATGGAATTGGGTTTAGATTTTCTATTGGGTAAACTTTTTTTCTTAAAGTAAAGTAACCACAAAGTTTTGTCATTCCGACGAAGGAGGAATCTCCACGACAATATTCCACAAAGATATTCCAATCTTTGGCGAGCTACTTACGGAGATTCCTCCTCCGTCGGAATGACAAACTAGACTTGAAAAACTTTGTCTTCGAATTAATATTCCAAAAATTTCAATTCAGGATTTATAGTTTTAATTAAATCAATTTTCTTCTCTCTCCTCCATCCTTTAATTTCTTTCTCCCTCGCAATCGCTTCTTGAATCCAAGTAAATTTTTCGTAATAAAGTAAGAACTCAACATTGTATTTCGAAGCAAAAGTTTTATTGTTCAATAAAATATTCTCTTTATGCTTCATTAATCTCTTTTTTAAATTATTAGTAACTCCAACATAAAAGACAGATTTCGATTTATTTGTCAAAATATAAATGAAATACGTATGAAAACCTTCTTGTAAATGCATAAATTTAAATAATGACAATACTACTAAAAATAAAGAAAAATCTGTAAATTAATTTTAGAAAAACTTTGTATTTTTAGTATCTAATTTTCTTGGATATGAAATTACATCATTTGCGAAATGCCACTTTGGTAATTGAAACAGAGAAGCATGTCATTTTAGTTGACCCAATGTTAGGTAAAAGAAAAACAATTCCACCTTTTACTATTTTCAGATATAAACCGAAAAGAAATCCGTTGGTGGCGTTGCCAAAAAACAGTCGCGACATCTTAAGTCGAGTTACGCATTGTTTGATTACACATTTGCATGCAGATCATATTGATAAAGCCGGCGAGGTTTTTTTAAGACGAAAGAGCATTCCTGTAATTTGCAGTTCTAAAGACGAAAAAGCGCTTGTTCAAAGAGGACTTAGTGTAATTCAGACTCTAGAATATTGGGAACCACAAAAGTTCTTAGACGGAAAAATTACTGGAATTCCAGCTATTCATGGTTATGGTTTTATCGCCAAATTAATGGGAAATGTCATGGGATTTCTTATTGAATTAGCCGATCAAAAATCAATTTATATTAGTTCTGATACTATTTTTACAGAACATGTAGAAAAGGTTTTAACGCAATTTAAACCTGATATTTCGATTGTAGCCTGCGGAACCGCAAGACTAGATATTGGACAGCCATTATTAATGCGAATGGATGACATTTTAAAATTTGTCACACTTGCGCCTGGAAAAGTTCTTGCAAATCATTTAGAGGCTTTAAACCATTGTCCGACCACAAGACTTCAATTAAAAACGGCTCTTTCAGATCATGGTCTTTTAACTAAAACTTCTATCCCAAATGATGGAGAATGTATTGAATATTAAAGTACCAATAATCCAAATTCACGCAAAGTGTTTATAGGTTTAGAGTACCAGAACAATTCGAAATCTTCCAATTCGGTTTCAAAATCAGTTTTGACTTCTTGAAAAGTATAATTTTTAGAACTCGAAACAGCTATTTTTGATAAAATTGCAACTAACCATTCGCCTTCTTCTTTGCTGGTTTGAATATCGAAACTTTCTTTTTTATCGTGAAAAGTCAATGACATCATTTCCCAACTTCTTCCTTTTTTCGATTTCGTAAATAAAGACACTGAAGGTTTTCCGCCCAACCAAACTACTTTTGCATTTGGTTTTGTATTGAAATCGTTTTGTTCTTCTAAGGCATTAAAAATAAAATCGGGATGAATTTTTGTTTTCGGAATTTTAAAATCGAACCAATCTTGCAATTCGTAATCAAAACAAATTCCATGCATAAAATTGAAAAGCGATTTCTTTAATCCGAAACTGAATTTATCGTGATTGATTCCTGTAGAATCAATGTATTCTATATCATTATTAGCAAAAGTTCCTATTACTTCTGTTTTCTTTGTCACACCAAATTTCTCTGGATATAATCCGACTGGACTATGCGCCGTAAGAGCAAATTGATGCCAAAAACCAGATTGTAAAACTCCAGCTTCAAACAATTGGCGAACCATTTCTAAACTATCAACCGTTTCCTGAATCGTTTGTGTTGGATATCCATACATTAAATACGCATGAACCATAATTCCTGCTTCGGTAAAGTTTCGGGTTACTTTTGCCACTTGTTCTACTGTAACTCCTTTATCAATTAATTTCAACAATCGGTCTGAAGCAACTTCTAGACCACCTGAAACAGCAATACAGCCAGAAGCTTTCAGTAACAAGCATAAATCTTTTGAAAAGCTTTTTTCAAATCTGATATTTGTCCACCATGTTACGGCAAGTTTTCTTTTTAGAATTTCAAGGGCTAAAGCACGCATTAAAGCTGGCGGTGCGGCTTCATCAACAAAATGAAATCCGTTTTGACCGGTTTTTTCTATCAATTCCTCCATTCGATCACAAAGCAAACTTGCCGCAACTGGCTCGTAAACTTTTATATAATCTAAAGAAATATCGCAAAAAGTACATTTTCCCCAATAACAGCCATGTGCCATTGTGAGTTTATTCCATCTTCCATCGCTCCACATTCTGTGCATCGGATTTACAATTTCGATAACCGAAATATATTTATCTAAAGGAAGATCTGAATAATCTGGTGTTCCTACATAAGCTTGTTTGTAATCGTGTTTTAAAGAATTGTTTTTGTAAACGACTTCTCCGTTTTCTAATAAAAAAGTTCTTTTAAAAGAATCAGAATCTGGATTTTCTAAATGAAAAATTAATTCTTCGATTGGGACTTCTCCATCATCTAAAGTAATGAAATCGAAAAACTCAAAAACACGTTTATCAGAAAGCGAACGTAATTCGGTATTTGGAAAACCGCCTCCCATTGAAATTTTTATTTCAGGATGATTTTCTTTTACCCATTGTGCACATCTAAATGCGCTGTATAAATTCCCTGGAAAGGGAACAGAAATTAAAAACAAGGTTGGCTGTACGGCTTCGATTTTAGATTTTAAAAGCGAAATTAAAATCGAATCGATGTAAGTTGGTTCTTGCTGTAAAGCTTCGTATAACTCATCAAAAGAATTGGCACTTCGTCCTAAACGTTCTGCATATCGGCTGAAACCAAAATTTTCATCGACGCATTCTACAATAAAATCTGAAATATCTTCAAGATATAAGGTTGCCAAATGTTTTGCTTTGTCTTGAGTTCCCATTGTTCCAAAAGCCCAATCCAATTCTTCTAGCTGTGCAAAACGAGAGGCCTCGGGCAAAAAATCTTCCTGACAAATCTGCAAAGCCAAAGTTGGATTTTTTCCTTGCAAAAACTGAATTACAGAATCGATCGTTTTGATGTATTCGTCTTGAAGAGCAAAAATACGTTTAGAATTATCTGAGATTTCAGAGCCAAGTTGAAACTTAGAGCTTGAGATTTCAAACAAATCAATAAGCCCTTTTTTTGAAAACAATTCCAAAATCACATCAATACCCAAATCTGCCTGAACCGATTCGATACTTTTAGTGTTTAAAAAACCTTTTATATACGCCGTTGCCGGATACGGTGTATTCAGTTGTGTAAAAGGCGGCGTAATTACAAAAAGTTTCGTTTTCAAAAGAGTTTTTTTTTGCAAAAATAAGGGATATTTAGAATTATTCGACAAAAGAAATAAATCCGAATTATTTGGCTAACATCTCTTAATATTTTAAATTTTTATTATTGATATTAAACTTACAAAAACATTTTCTTTTCATATTTATGGCATTGTATTTTGGCTATATTTGCCAACAAAATTTCCTTAAATGAAGCTTAGAACTTTACTCTTATTTATTGTTTTTATAAAATATTCTTGTGTTTTTTCGCAAGAAATTAATCCAAAATCTTCCCGTAATTTATTATTAGAAGATAAAGATGGCCATCTAATTCAAAATTTGGAACAGCAAAAGCAATTTTTGAAAATCAGAGAGGAAAAGATGAAAGCAGAAGTCTTGAATTTGCAAAAGGCAATTTTTAATTCAGGCAACGGAAATTTGACTTCAAAAACAGCAGCAACTCTTCAAGGCGTAGAAATGTGTACTAATGCAGGTTTTGAGCAATATGAAACGGTCAACGGAAACAGTTATCTTAAGAATTTTCTTTGCACAATTGGCGATCCTCCTGGTCCAACGCAATGCCAATCAATAAGTAATACTGCCGATTCGTATATTAATCGCTATAATCCTAATAATATGGATATTATGGCAACTAC
>NZ_DHEI01000096.1:5717-28464 GCF_002399805.1 Flavobacterium sp. UBA4854 | reverse complement strand
CAATATGCTCTTAAAATCAATTATGAGAACTCCTCTACCTATGGCTCTATTGTTCAGGGCAAAAGGTTTAAAACCAATAATGAAAATTATCTAAAATTTAATTACAAAGCGGTACTGCAAAGTGTGTACGACGATAGTCATACGGATAATCAAGCTTTTGTAAAAGCACGTATTTTAGATAAAAACAAAAAAGTTGTGAGTGAATTTTGTTTGGTTGGAGATGAAAAAAATTGTATTTTCAGCAAGGTTCCGAGTCAATATTCTGATTTTGTTACTTTATATACTACCAATTGGCAATCTGGAATATTGGACATTTCATCAATTCCAAATAATGAGGAGTTTACCGTTGAATTTATGGCTTCAAGATGTGGATTGGGCGGGCATTTTGGGTATATGTATATTGATGATGTTTGTACCTTACACTCTGCAGAAAACTTGCAAGGTTCTATAGAGCTTGATCCTTTGAATAAAGTTTGTCCGACTTTACCAATTTCAGTTTGTGGCAATTATACTATTCCTAATTCTGGAGGAATTTCTGCATCAGTAAAAAAAATCACTTTAAATGTTTACAACAGCAATAATGTGTCTGTTTACAGTACATCAACTACTTCAAGCTTAGACACAACAAATAAAAAATTTTGTTTTACATTAAAAACCAGTGATTTTCCAAATATTACAAATGCTAATTATAATGTAGGCGTACAAATAGATTATAACATTTCTGGAACTTCATGCTCTGGAACCACATTTGATTCTGCTACAGATCCTGACGCAAATCCTGGTTGGGATATTTCTTTTTTAAATTGCTCTTCCAGCTGTACTATTAATGTAACAACTGCAAAAATATCTCAATGTGATGCCAACCGCGACGGAACTGAAAACTTTAATTTATCTAAATTAAATTCTTTAATAGTTCCTTCTACAACGGGGTTAAATTTTAGTTATTTCAAAAATTATAATGAGGCAGAATCTAACTTGAATGCTATCACCAATTTTACAAGTTATCCAAGTTCAAGTGCTTCTATTTTTGTTAGAGTGAGTAAGGATGCAACTTGTTATAAAATAATTTCCGCCAATTTAGAGGTGAGAAATCCAACAGCAAATATTACAGGTATTTTAAATGTTTGCTCTGGAAGCACTGTATTAACCGCTTCTTCAGGAGCTTCGTATTTATGGAGTACTGGAGCAACTACCCAAAGTATTACGGTAACTTCGCTAGGAAATTATTCTGTTACTGTGAAGGACTCTTTTGGATGTTCTAGCGATGCAAGTGTTAGTATCGAACCTAGCCAAACTGCTGTGTCTCCTACCTTGCAAATTACGCAACCTTCTTGTTTTGTAACGACAGGAACAATAAAAGTAACTTCTCCGGCATCACAATATAGTTTTGATGATGGCGCAACTTGGGAGGCAAACGCTACAAAAAGTAATTTATACCCCGGAAACTATTTAGTAAAAATAAAGACTGTAAATGGATGTACTTCTTACTCGCAAAGTGTTACTATTACAGCGGCTTCTACTTCGTATCCAAATTACAGCTATACCAATCCTTTATTTTGTGGAGATACGGGCAGTATTACTATTATAACTCCAGCTTCGTACTATAGTTTTGATGATGGTAAAACTTGGGGAAATAATCCTATTGCTAACAATCTTTTACCTGCAACTTATAAAATTCGAACCAAAGATTTACAAGGTTGTATTTCATCAGCAAATAATGTACTCATTAGTAGCAATACTTTAGAAACTCCAACTTATACAATCGTACTACCCGCTTGTAATACAAAAGGAAGCATAACCATCAATACTCTTTCTGATTTTTATACTTTTGACGGAGGAACTACATGGGTTACAAATAACAAAATGAGCAACTTAGATGCAGGAAGCTATTCTTTAGGAATAAAAAATGCTTTAGGTTGTACTTCTGGTTATTCCTATGCTTATTTAAATGATTTTAAGGACTCCTATCCCGAATATACAACTGAACAGCCTGTTTGCGGAAGGGACGGAAGCATTACTATTACTACAGTAGCAGATTCATATAGTTTTGATAATGGGGCAACTTGGACTAGCAATAATGTTAAAACTTTACCGTTTGGAACCTATCAAATAAAAATAAAAAACAGTGCAGGATGTATCAGTTCTGCTAATTATGTTTATTTATATCAGCCTTATTTGGATACCCCGATTATTAGCTTGGAACAGCCAACTTGTGGTACAAACGGAAAAATCACTATTAACTCATTATCCGACTTTTATAGTTTTGACAATGGCGCAACGTGGACAACTTTAAATTCTAAATCATTACCTCCTGGCATTTATAATATAATTATAAAAAATAGCCTTGGCTGTACCTCTTATCCAAATACTGCTTATTTAAATAATCCAAATATTGATGTACCCGATTACACTGTTGTGCAACCAACTTGTACATCTGCGGGAAGTATTACGATAAATACAACTGCTAGTTCTTACAGTTTTGATGGAGGTTATACTTGGGGAACTTCTCCTTCGTTACCAAATATTACTTCTTATGGATATTATACTCTTGTAGTAAAGAACAGTTTAGGATGTGTTTCTAACTCTGTAAGCGTTCAAATGAACACTGCAAGACTCCCTGATCCAGATTATACAGCCACTAATCCAAGTTGTGGAAATATTGGCAATATTACATTCAACACTACTGCAGATTATTACAGTATCGATTATGGTTCAACTTGGAGTACAAATAAGGTTTTTAATAATCTAAGCCAAGGATCTTACAATTTAATGATAAAAAAAGGGAATTGTACATCCAATTACATTTCCATTTATTTGGACTCTTCGAAGTTGGCACAACCCAATTTAACCATCGTTCAACCAGGATGCGGAACAAAAGGAAGCATTAAAATTAATACTACTGCAAGCTTTTACAGCATTGATGGAACAAGTTGGGGAACAAATCCTGTTTTTTCAAATCTTTCGCCGGGATATTATTACCCTATGATTAAAAATGCTCAAGGTTGCGTTTCTAATTCGAACTCAGTATACCTTCAAGAGTTTTATCTGCCAAATCCTACCTTCAAAACAACACAACCTACTTGTGGAGTTGGAGGCAGCATAACCTTTACTTCAACCCAAGCACAGTACAGTATCGATGGGGGTAATACTTGGAGTACTAATCCTTCATTTACTAATCTTAGTCCAAACTCTTATTCTTTAGTAGTAAAAAATGCTTCTGGATGCATATCTAATCCTTACAACACTTATACTTACTTGCAACAATACTTTTTGCCTAATCCTGATTTTACAGTAATCCAACCAACATGCGGCGTTAATGGAAGCATTACTATTGCAACAGTTGCTGCTTTTTATAGTTTTGACAATGGTAATACTTGGACAACTAAGCCTGTTCTTTCTGGACTTACTTCTGGTTATTATAACATCATGATAAAAAACGCGGCAGGTTGTAAATCTTATGGTTTATCAATAAACATTAATCCATATTATCTGCCCAATCCAAACATAAAAGTAGTACAACCTAGTTGCGGAAATGACGGAAGCATTACCGTTACAACTCCTGCTGACAATTATAGTTTTGATGGAGGTACCACTTGGACTACAAATCCAATTTTATTAAATCCCGCAAATACGTCTTATAGTGTACTTATTAAAAATGCAACAGGTTGTAAATCAAATTCACAATATGTTTACATATACAAGTATTACCTACCGTCACCAAATATAACTTCTATTCAGCCTACATGCAGTAATCCTACAGGAACTATAATAGTAAATTCTACTGCAGACCAATATAGTTTTGATGGAGGAACAACTTGGACTACAAACCCTATAAAGAAAAATTTAGCTGACGGCTCATACAATGTAATAATAAAAAATACTTTAGGCTGTACCTCTTCCAGTAGTTATACTTATATAAACACTCCTCCTGCAATTCCTGCCGCACCCGATGTGAAGATAGTTCAACCTTCTTCTTGTGGCGCAACCGATGGTACCATTACCATAACAACACCAGCGATTAGTTATAGTTTCAATGACGGAAACAGTTGGACAACGAGTCCTACGAAAGTAAATGTAGGAGCTGGTACATATATTATTAAAATCAAAACAAATTCATATAGTTGCGAATCATTAACAACTATCGCCAACTTGAGTTCTGGCACTACAATTGCGGCTCCAAATTTCACTACAACACAACCAAATTGCACCTCTTCAAAAGGTTCTATTACCATTACAACAAATGCATCAACTTATAGTTACGACAATGGATTAACTTATGTTTTTTCTAATACAAAAACTGATCTATCTCCAGGTACATACTTCGTAAAAATTAAAAATTCGGTAGGTTGTGTTTCAGATGCTGCTAAAGTCACGATATCGCCATTATCACCGCTTGCAGCTCCTGCTTTTACAACAACTCAGCCCACATGCACCAATTTTACAGGATCAATTACAATTAATACCGCTGCTGATCTCTATAGTTTTGATAACGGAATTACATTTGGAACATCTAAAACAAAATCTAATTTATCTGCAGGAACCTATAATTTGATGATCAATAAATCTGGTTGTATTTCTCTTGCTGCGCCTGTCACAATACAAGCTGCACCTGTAATACCTGAAGCGCCACAAGTTGTAGTTACTGAACCAACGGGCTGTAATTCGGCTACCGGAAGTATTATGGTTACTACAGTTGCAAATCAATATAGTTTTGATGATGGTCTTAATTGGAGCAACAGTAATACTGCCAGTCTATCTCCTGGAAGTTATTTTATCCGAATAAAATATACAAATGGCTGTCCATCTATTGCATATAAAGCAACTATAAATGCAGCGCCAGATGCTCCCTCGATTCCAACTTTAAATGTTACTCAACCTACTACTTGCAGCAATCCATTTGGCTCAATTTCGATTACAAGTACTGCAGCACAATATAGTTTTGACAATGGTAAAAATTATTCAGCCAATCCAAATTCAGGTAATTTAGTTGCTGGAACCTACATGGTTCGAGTTAAAAATAGTCGTGGCTGCGAGTCTGCTCCATTATCTACTACCATTAATCCTCCAACAGATTATCCGAGCAATCCTGCATTTACAACTATCCAGCCCGATTGCAATAATCCTAAAGGCACTATTACAATTACCGATGTTGCATCAGAATACAGTTTTGATGATGGCGCTAGCTGGATTACAACTGCAGTGAAATCAAATCTTGACCCAAAAACTTATTCTATTAAAATCAAAAATAATAAGGGCTGTATCTCAAATGCAACCACAGTTACTATAACTCCTTTTACAAATTTTACTCCAAAGCCTACTCTTGTAAGCCCTCAAACATTCTGTATTCAACAAAATGCGACATTAAATTCAATTACAATTACAGGACAAAACATAAAATGGTATGACGCATTAACAAACGGATCTCTCTTATCCAATACAACTTTGCTTCAAAACGCTAAGATTTATTATGCTTCGCAATCTATAAATGGCTGTGAGAGCGAAAGAGTTACTGTGTCTATAAAAATTCAAGATACTCCTGCTCCTTCTGGAGATGCAAATCAGACATTTTGTACAGGACAAAGTGCAACTTTAGCAACTATTAAAATTACGGGAACTTCAATAAAATGGTATAACGCACTAAACAATGGTTCGTTATTAGCAGAAACAACAAATCTAGAAAATGGAAAAACTTATTATGCTTCTCAGACAGAAAATAATTGCGAAGGATCTAGATTGGCAGTTACAATTTCAATTATAAACACACCAGTAGCTCCAACTGCAAATGGAAATCTAGAGTTTTGTAAAAATGAGAATGCAAAATTAAGCAACATTCAAATGACAGGCCAAAATATAAAATGGTACGACACCGCTTTTTCTGCAGGTGCTCTGTCGAATACTACTTTGTTAGAAAACAATAAAACCTATTATGCATCTCAAACTGTTGGCTGCGAGAGCAACCGAACGCCTGTAATAGTAAAAGTTTATGACACTGCCTTACCAACCGGTAAGAGTAGTCAGCAATTCTGTATTGACCAAATTGCTACTTTAGAGAACCTTAATATAAAAGGAACAGATTTAAAATGGTACGATTCTGCAACTAATGGAAGTCTTTTGTCTGAAACTAATTTATTAGAAACCAGAACATACTATGCAACACAAACAATAAATAACTGCGAAAGTGAAAGATTTGCTGTATCAGTAAAAATTCAGGATACTTCAATTCCATTTTCAGATTCGCCACAATCATTTTGCATTCAAAAAAATGCCAAAATCAGTAATATTGCTATAGAGGGTCAAAATATAAAATGGTACGAAAGCACTTCAGCAAATAATCCTTTATCTGAATCAACTTCTCTTGAAGACGGAATAACTTACTATGCTTCTCAAACAATCAGCGGTTGCGAAAGTGATAAAATTCCTGTAACGGTAAATATTCTTGGAGCTACAACATCAGAATGCATTCATTTTGTTGAAGAACTTCCCTATCCAAAATTCTTTACTCCAAATAGCGATGGCCATAATGATACTTGGACAATTGATTTCGCTTATTTAGCTCCTAACAGCAGCATCAAAATTTTTGATCGTTACGGAAAATTCATAAAAGAATTGCGCCCAGATGCTTCGTGGGACGGAAATTATCTTGGACAGCAGGAACCTTCCTCAGATTATTGGTTTATTGTAAAAAGATTGAATGGTAAAGAATTTAGAGGACACTTTTCTTTAAAAAGATAAAAAATTATATGAAAAAATATTTCGCTTTTTTGCTTTTATGGAATTTTCTAGCATTCTCTCAAAACACAACTCAATCAATAGGTTTTAAAGAAAATAAAGGTCAGATTGTTGATCAAAAAGGAAAATCAAACGCCTCCGTTTTATATTTACTTAATTCCAATGGATTAAATGTTCAATTGAAAAAAAATGGATTTTCATATGATATTTATGAAGTAAAAAAAAATCCTGTTATTTCTTCAGTAACAGCAAAAACATTGCCTTATCATATTCCAAAAAAAGATCAAAAAGAAGAATTTAATCTAGAATATGTTTTTCATAGGGTCGATATTGATTTTGTCAATTCTAATCCTAAAGTTGAATTAATTACGGAACAAAAATCTTCTGATTTTGACAATTATTATAACGTTCCAGACAAACCTGAAGGAGTTCTAGGAGTTTATCAATATAAACAGGTTACCTACAAAAATATTTATCCCAATATTGATGTTGTTTTTACAATCCCTAAGGATTCTCAAAAAACGGTTGAATATAATTTTGTCATTCATCCCAAAGGAAAAATCTCTGATATAAAATTGAAATTTAATGGTGCCGAAACAGATCTAGTTGATAATAAAATCCAAATGAGTGTACGTTTTGGAAAAATGGAAGAAACACTTCCTGCAAGCTGGATTGAAGAAAAAGGACATAAAAAGATGATTACTATAGGGTACCAAAAATTACAAAATAATGTTTATGGATTTCGTTCTGCAAATTTTTTGATTGGAAAAAAAGTTGTAATCGATCCTGTGCCGAATAGACTTTGGGGAACTTTTATTGGAGGAGAAAGATGGGACAAAAATTATTCAATTGATCGTGATGCATCAAATAATGTTTACACGGCTGGGGCAACATGGAGTATGACAAATTTGGCTTCCTCAGGAGCACATCAGACTGTATTTGGTTCATCACTATACTCTTCAACATTTATTTTGGATGGTTTCATTTCAAAATTTGATGAAAATGGAAATCGATTATGGACTACTTATTATGGAGGACAGCTTGATGACTTTATAAAAGAAATAAAGATTTCCAAGAATAATTCTCTTCTATTTTTTTGTGGAAATAGCAGAAGCAATAATAACATATCTACATCAAATTCGTTTAAACCAAACAAATCTGGTTCTTATGATGAAATGTTTTTAGGTCAACTAAATTCAAACGGAATTAGACAATGGGCAACCTATTATGGAAATGATAATGGATTAACTTTTGCGAACAGTATATCTGTTGATAATCAAAACAATGTATATTTAAGCGGATCAACTACCAGTGATGATTTTATTGCTACGCCTAATTCATTTCAAGACTCGGTGATAGATAATAATCGTTTTGATGGTTTTCTGGCAAAATTTGATAGTGATGGCAACAGAATCTGGGGTACTTATTTAGGAGGAATAAATGATGACTTTATTGAAGATTCAGATATAGATCCAGATGGAAATATAATTCTTGTGGGATCTACCCGAAGTACATCTGGTATTGCGACTTCAAATTCGTACCAGCCTAATTATAGCATCCCAACTAATAATGCTAGCGATGGAGATGGGATGATAATAAAATTCTCTCCAAATGGAGATCGTATATGGGGAACTTATTTTGGTGACCAAAATAGTGATTGGATTTATAATTGTAAAATAACAGGAGATAATCTTTATTTCTCAGGAGAAACTGAAAACACTGATATAGCTACACCTAATGCTTTTGAAACAACAATGCTAACTACTGTTAGAAGCAGTTATTTTGCCAGCTTTAATTTAAAAACTCAAAACAAAACATGGTTAAGCTATTCTAAAGGGAAAATTACCTCAATTTATTCTAACAATAAAGATCAAGTATATATTGCCGGAGAATCAGCCTCTTATTGGGATATTGCATCTCCTGATGCTTTTAATCCTATTAATTCAAATGGTAATTCATTTATTATTAAGTTAAATATTCAATGCCAAAAAATTTGGGGAACCTTTTTAGGATTTTATCATTCTCCATTTGGTCCTCAAATTACTGCAGACGACTTTGACGTTCTTTATGTTTTTGGATCAGTTAGCTCATATTTAAACGTCACTGATTATGGAATTAGCACAACAAATTCTTTTCAATATCTACCGAATGGTGATTACGAAACTTATCTTGTAAAATTTCAAGAATGTTTGACAAATCCATTAATTTCAAGCAACTCTCCTATTTGTATAGGTAAAACATTAGAATTAAAAGCATCGGGAGGAACTAATTATTCTTGGACAGGTCCAAATGGTTTTACATCAACAGATCAAAACCCAACAATTACAAATGTTTCATCAACAAATAGTGGCGAATATATCTGTTTAATTACTGGAACTGGCGGTTGTGACGATACCCAAAAAACCAATGTGATAATTGGCGATATCGAAACTCCAGTGCCAGATTTAGCAACTCTTCCATCAATAACAGGAGATTGCAACACCATTATCACAACAATTCCAACCGCTACAGATGCTTGTGCAGGCGCAATTACTGCAACCACTACAAGTCCTTTATCTTATACATTGCCTGGAACTTACACAATTGTATGGAATTATAATGATGGAAATGGCAATACATCAACTCAAAATCAAACGGTTACAATTACACAACAACCATTACCTAACGCAGCTTCTCCACAAATTTTCTGTGTTCAGCAAAATGCAACTTTAACCGACGTTCAAATAACGGGACAAAATATAAAATGGTACAGTAACCTAACTGCAGGAACACTTGTACCAATTACAACTGTAGTTCAGGATAAAGCGACTTATTATGCTTCACAAACTATAAGCGGATGCGAAAGCGAAAGAATTCCTGTCACTATTAACATTCTAAATACTTTAGCCCCAACAGGAAATCCAAAACAATCTTTTTGTACTGGACAAAATCCAACAATTCTAAATCTGGAAATCACTGGAACTGCAATAAAATGGTATAACACATCTACAAATGGCTCTTTACTGCCAGAAACTACCGCTCTACAAAACGGACAAACCTTTTACGCTTCTCAAACAGAAAACAATTGCGAAAGTTCAAGATTTGGTATCACTGTTTCAATCGTTAATACCCCTTCTGTTCCAAATGCAAATACAGAACAGGCATTTTGCAAAAAAGAAAATAAGACTCTTAACGACATTCAAATCACAGGCCAAAATATAAAATGGTTCGATACTAATTTTTCCGCTTCTCCTATATCAAATACAGCATTATTGGAAGATAATAGAACATATTATGCTTCACAAACTGTTGGTTGCGAAAGTGATAGAATACCAATTCTAGTCCACGTTTATGACACTGCCTTACCAACCGGTAAGAGTAGTCAGCAATTCTGTATTGACCAAATTGCTACTTTAGAGAACCTTAATATAAAAGGAACAGATTTAAAATGGTACGATTCTGCAACTAATGGAAGTCTTTTGTCTGAAACTAATTTATTAGAAACCAGAACATACTATGCAACACAAACAATAAATAACTGCGAAAGTGAAAGATTTGCTGTATCAGTAAAAATTCAGGATACTTCAATTCCATTTTCAGATTCGCCACAATCATTTTGCATTCAAAAAAATGCCAAAATCAGTAATATTGCTATAGATGGTCAAAATATAAAATGGTACGAAAGTACTTCATCAAATAATCCTTTATCAGAATCAACTTCTCTTGAAGACGGAATAACTTACTATGCTTCTCAAACAATCAGCAACTGTGAAAGTGATAGAATTCCTGTAACGGTAAATATTCTTGGAGCTACAACATCAGAATGCATTCATTTTGTTGAAGAACTTCCCTATCCAAAATTCTTTACTCCAAATGGTGATGGCCACAATGACACTTGGACAATCGATCCTAATTATTTGGCTCCTAATTCATCTATTAGAATATTTGATCGCTACGGAAAACTCATAAAAGAACTAATATTAAATACTTCTTGGGACGGAAATTACTTAGGAAATCAAGAACCTTCTTCAGATTATTGGTTTACGGTTACAAGATTTAATGGTAAAGAATTTAGAGGACACTTTTCTTTAAAAAGGTAATTTTAACTCTAATAAAAAAGGTTCGTATTTAAAATACGAACCTTTTTTATTAAGACCTTATGACATAGTCTATCAACAATTCTATCAGGGCAACTATTACTTTTATCATAATTAATAAATCTATAAACTTCCATTCTTTTTCAAGCTTCTATACTTTAAGTAAGAATAAACAATAGGAATTATAGCTATACCAAATACAATTGTCAAAAATACTTTAGAGAAGGCAGAACTTTCAAAAATTAAGCTTCCGACAATGATAATTAAACCAGCAATAAACCAAAGTTTTCCAGCAAATAAATGCGTTTTTTTCCAAACTTCTTGATTCTCTAGTGTCCAAGGTGTTTTTATTCCAATAAAATAATTGGGTTGAATTACTTTAAAATAATTGCCCAAAATCACGAATAAGGCTCCAACTAAAACGAAGATAAAACTCGGAATAGAAATAGATTGGCTCTTGGTGCTATAAATAATAAACAAAGCTAAAATTGACATAAAAAGAACCAAAACAAATTTAAGCTGATATAGCTTTCCTCCCATCAAGGACATCTTTTTCTTTGGGTCAATCTTTGAAATGACAGACATAATTATATAAGTAAAAACAGGAAGTATAAAAAGCATTCCAATCAAAGTAAATTTATTTCCCCAACCATCTATTTCTCCTTTAGAATTCCAATGAATAGGTACTATTTCTGGCAGACTATTCCAAACTGTGCCTAAATAAATAAAAGGGATCAAAACAATTCCAATTAGAGGAAGCTCTTTTTTAAATTCTAGTTTCATTTTTTATTTTTTAAAGGTTAGTATCCATTGCAGAACATCTTCCATTATGGTGGTATTGATGGAGTAAATAATGAACTGTCCATTTTTCTCAAACGTAATTAAATCGGCTCGTTTTAAAATATCTAAATGATGAGAAATGCTTGGTTTTGAAATATTAAAAACATCTGCAATTTCACCTGCCGACATATCTTTTTCTTTCAAAAGATCCAAAATCTCTCTTCTAGTTGCATCATTTAATGCTTTAAAAATATCATTCATTACATTTATATATTTAGACAAATATCTAAATACTTTTTAAACAAACAAAAAAAAGCAGTAATTTTTTTTTATTACTGCTTTCAAATATTTTTAAAAAGAGATTCTTAAAATTTATGTTCGTCTTTGCTAATAACCATAAACGAAACTAAAGATATCAATGCTGCGGCAGTTAAATAATAGCCTACATAACTCACACTATATGTAGAAGCTAGATAAATTGCAATCATAGGCGCAAAAGCAGCTCCTAGAATTCCTGCCATATTAAAAGTCAACGAAGCACCAGAATAACGAACATTCGTTGGAAATAATTCAGATAAAAAAGTTCCCAAAGGCCCATATGTAAAACCCATTAACGACATTCCGATGCAAGCAAAAATGGCTACTTGCGTAATATTTCCAATACTTAAAAAATAAGAAAAGAAGAATCCGAAAATAGCGATAGCCGCTGTCGCTACGATAAGCATTTTACGTCGACCAATTTTATCTGCCACAACAGCCGAAACTGGAATAAACAAAGCAAAAAACAAAACTGAGAATAACTGAATTAATAATCCGTCTCTTTTAACGATTCCTAAATCTGAGGTTGCCCAACTTAATGTAAATACCGTCATCAAATAGAAAACCAAAAAGGTCGTAATCGCTGCGAAAGTTCCAAATATCAACTGGTTTTTATATGATTTCACCAATTCTAAAAACGGAACTTTGACTTCTTCTTCATGTTTTTTGGCATTTTCAAACGAAGGTGTTTCTGTAATTTTAGTTCTAATGTAAAAACCAATTATTACCAAAAATGCACTAGCAATAAAAGGAATTCTCCAACCATAATTCATAAAATCTTCGTTGCTCATGGAATCTGTTAACAAAAGAAAAGTTCCTCCTGAAAGCAACAATCCTATTGGAGCGCCTAATTGCGGAAACATTCCGTACCACGCACGTTTATTTGGTGGTGCATTTTCTATCGCCAATAAAACAGCTCCTCCCCATTCTCCCCCTAAACCAACACCTTGTCCGAATCGGCAAAGCATTAATAATAAAGGTGCTGCTACGCCAATACTGGCATAACTAGGTAAAAATCCGATTGTAACTGTCGAAATTCCCATTGTCAATAAAGCTGCTACAAGAGTAAACTTGCGCCCGATCTTATCTCCATAATGTCCAAAAAAAGCAGACCCCAATGGACGAGATAAAAAGGCAATAGAAAAAGTTGCTAAAGATTCCAGAGTCGCCATTGTCGAATCTGAACTAGGAAAAAATAATTGCGGAAAAACCAATACAGCTGCATTGGCATAAATATAAAAATCAAAAAATTCGATTGTGGTACCAATAAGGCTTCCAAAAAGAACGTGCTTTAAAGAGTTCTTTTTATTTGGGTTAGTTTTCATGTAAAACGGATATAACTTTTTTTTTGATTACAAAAATATAGTTTCATTATTAATAATTCATCTTTAGAAGAATTAGTTTTAAAACACTTCTCGTTTTTTAACAAATTTCATGTGTTTTCCATTTAAAAACAACGTGTTTTAATCAAACATAAAAACTTGATTTTACGTATTTTAAAATAAAAATCAAAAATCAAATCTTAAGCATTCGTTAAAAGCGTTTTTAACTGTATATTTTCATTAAATTTACAGCTGTCAAAAATAAACTTAAAATTATGCCTACCGACTGTATCAGCTTTCAATCTTCTGGATATTTCTCTAAACTAATGCAAGATTACTTAGATCAAAAACCAGAGTTAAAACCGCTGTACAATAATTTCCCAAGCCTAGAAAATTTCGAAAAACAAATAGCCGAAAAATCTGCGAATTTTGACCATAACAACAGAACAGCATTGGTTGCAACTCTGCAAAAACAATATCAAAATATTGAAGCATCAGATTTAACCAAACAGAATATTTCGCTTTTAGCACTCGAAAACACATTTACAATTACAACTGGACATCAGCTCAATCTGTTTAGCGGACCACTGTATTTTTTATATAAAATTATTTCTACGATTAATTTAACCAAAGAATTAAAGTCGAAATATCCTTCGCACAATTTTGTTCCAGTTTATTGGATGGCTACTGAAGATCATGATTTTGAAGAAATCAATTATTTTAATTTTAAAGGAAAAAAAATCCGTTGGAATGCTGAAAGCACTGGTCCAGTCGGAAGATTATCAACCGAAGGCTTAGAAGATTTATTTGAAGTTTATTCTCTAGAATTAGGCTCAAGTACAAATGCAAACGCACTTAAAAAGCTTTTTAAAGATGCTTATTTAAAACATGAAAATCTAGCCGATGCGACTCGCTATTTAGCAAATGCACTTTTTGCAAGTTATGGCTTAGTAATTATAGATGCAGACGATGCCGATTTAAAACGCGCTTTTATTCCGTTTGTAAAAGAAGAATTAGAGAATCAGACTTCATTTAAAGAAGTTCAAAAGTCTATTGAAGAACTTTCTGCTTATACCGTTCAAGTAAATCCGCGTGAGATTAATTTATTTTATATTGAAGATAAGCTTCGCGAAAGAATTATTTTTGAAAATGATAAATATGTGGTTAACAACACTAAAATCTCATTTTCTAAAGATGAAATATTTAAATTATTAGAAAGCAATCCTGAAAAGTTCAGTCCAAACGTAATCATGCGTCCTTTATATCAGGAAATTATCCTTCCAAATCTTTGCTACATTGGCGGAGGCGGAGAAATTGCTTATTGGCTAGAATTAAAAGCTTTCTTTGAGGCTGTAAATATTACTTTTCCAATATTATTAGTTCGAAATTCAGTTCTTTTAGCAACCGAAAAACAAGTTAAAAAAGCAGATAATTTAAATTTAACTTGGAAAGATTTATTCAGTAAATCTGAAAGCTTGGTTAACGAAATTACACATAAACTTTCTCCATTTCCAATTGATTTAACTCCGCAAAGAGAAGCACTTGACAAACAATTTGCCTATCTTTTTGAATTGGCTGAAAAAACCGACAAATCTTTCTCTGGTGCCGTAAAAGCACAAGAAGTAAAACAAAAGAAAGGTTTAGAAAATCTAGAAAAACGTTTATTAAAAGCACAAAAAAGAAAACTGGCAGATCAATTGGAGCGAGTTACAGATTTGCAATGCGAATTGTTTCCAAACAATAGTCTTCAGGAACGTCAAGCTAATTTTTCTGAATTTTATTTAGAAAAAGGGGAGCAATTAATTCCGCTTTTAATTCAGAAATTAAAGCCATTAGAACATAATTTTGACATCATAATAATCTAAAATAATTATCTTTAGAAACTATAAAGTAATGATTTAGGAACAAATAACCAGCACATTTCCTAAATCATTACTCTCTCAAACCAAATAGAATTATATTTTATAACCTATTAACTAGCTAACCTAATGGTAAGAGAACGCCTAATTTCGCTTGATGTCTTTCGCGGACTGACAATTCTATTGATGACTATTGTAAACAATCCCGGTGATTGGGGAAATGTTTATCCGCCACTTTTACATTCGCACTGGAATGGCTGTACACCAACCGATCTTGTATTTCCGTTTTTCATTTTCATAATGGGAGTTGCAGTTCCTCTTGCAATGCCAGAGAAAAAATACGATGAAACGACATTCAACAAAATCCTGATTCGTTCTTTAAGAATGTTCTGTTTAGGGATTTTCTTTAACTTCTTTGGAAAAATTCAGTTGTTTGGTTTAGACGGAATCCCACTTCTAATAGGACGCCTAATCATTACTTTTGCTGTTGGCTATGCATTAATGGGCAATTTCAGCACACGACTAAAAAATATTTTTGCATTTGGGATATTGGCTCTTTATCTCATTTTAGCATATGGCGGATTTGAAAGCTATCAAGACGTTCGCCTTCCAGGCGTTCTACAGCGTATTGCCGTTGTATATTTTGTGGTTTCACTTTTGTATTTAAAGACATCTCGAAAAACTCAAATTATTACAGGAACTTTTTTACTTTTAGGATATTGGGCAGTAATGACTTTAATTCCTGTTCCAGGATTTGGAGAAGCTAATTTAGACCAAGGCACAAATTTGGCCGCGTGGATTGACAGCGTTTTCCTAAAAGGACATATGTATCACGAAACCAAGACTTGGGATCCAGAGGGAATTTTAAGCACATTACCATCAATTGTTAATGGAATAATAGGTTTGTTTATCGGACAAATTTTATTGCTTTCTGTAACCAAAATCCAAAAAGCACAAAGAATGGGAATGATGGGAACTTCACTTATTTTCTTTGGCCTAATCTGGGATTTGGTTTTCCCAATAAACAAATCAATCTGGACAAGCAGTTATGTTTTATACACCACAGGATTGGCAATTGTCTGCTTAACTGTTTTGTATTACATCATCGACATTAAAGAATACAAAAAAGGTTTCAAATTATTCATTATTTGGGGAGTAAATCCTATGATTGTTTTCTTTGCTTCGCAGATTATTCCTCAAGCTTTGATAATGATTAGTTTTCAGCATCCGTTACTTCCAGGCGAACAAATCAACCTTCTAAATTATCTATACCGTTTCGGAATTGCACCATTTTTTAGTAATGCAATGACTGCATCTTTAGCAGGTGCATTAACATACGTTGGAATCTGGACATTTATATTATGGATATTCTACAAAAACAAACTTATTTTTAAAGTATAATGCTTAAAAGACCATATTAAAGACGCACAATAAAGCGTCTTTTTTTATTTCAAAAAATAAATTTTTAAGATTTCTTGCTCAAAACATCATTCCAGCATGTTTAAATTATGAATTTATTAAAATCAATTCATAAAAAAAGTATACTTTTGCACAAAATTTAATAAAATATAAAATGGCAACAAATAGAACTTTTACAATGATTAAACCAGATGCTGTTGCAAATGGGCACATCGGGAATATTTTAGCAATGATCACAAATGGTGGTTTCAAAATCGTTTCATTAAAATTAACTCAATTAACTGTAGCTGATGCTAAAGCATTCTACGCAGTTCACGCAGAAAGACCTTTCTACGGAGAATTAGTTGAATTTATGTCTCGTGGACCAATTGTTGCCGCTATTTTAGAAAAAGACAACGCAGTAGAAGATTTCAGAACTTTAATTGGAGCTACAAATCCAGCTGAAGCTGCTGAAGGAACTATTCGTAAAGCATACGCTACTTCAATTGGAGAAAATGCAGTTCACGGATCTGACAGCGACGAAAATGCTGCAATCGAAGGCGCATTCCACTTTGCAGGAAGAGAGCAATTCTAATAATATTAGATTGTAGATATTAGATTTCAGATTGCTAAATCTAACTATCACTAATAAAAAAATCCATTCGCTAAGCGAATGGATTTTTTTATATGTAAAAATCTAAAATCTAAAATCTAAAATCTAAAATCTAAAATCTAAAATCTAAAATCTAAAATCTAAAATCTAAAATCTAAAATCAGCGAAGCACAACATCCTTCACCACCTCACGTCCAAGTTCTTCATTAATCATTTTTACGATTTTATATTTTCCGTGAGTTAATTCTTCGCGCAAAACAGAAGAACCTAATTCTACATAAAGCGTACTTCCTTTTAGAACAACATTCCGAGTATAGGTGTTTACACCGCTTCCCATAAGATTTTTCCAAGCGTCACGAACATCAATTTGATCCATCCCTGGCTGCAATTTGTTCACTTGAATAATTTGCTGTAAAACAGCACTAATAGTACTTTCGTTATTTAGTCTTTTCGCCATCGTTCAAAAGGTTTACTGGTCCAGCTTTTTTATAATGATATTCTATTTTTTGTGAGTTTTTAACCACTAATTCATCATCAGAAAGAGAGATAATTTCCTCGCTCCATTTTGCATATTTCGTTTTGTAATCTAAGAAAACCTGTTCTCCAGCAAAACGCACCGAAACATTCTCAAAAGTATCTGTTGTCAAAAATGTACCGTCAAATTGCGGCATCACTTTCGTACGGACACCTTTATTATTCTTAATTTGAAAAAAGTCAAAAGTCTCATTCATTTTATACTCCTTCTCTTCGCCCTTCTCAAAAATCACTTTTTCAATTTCCCAATAGCCATTCAATTTAGCAATATCTGCAGGTTTTACTTCCTGTTTACAGCTCACAAACAAAAGTGAACAAAACAAAACTATAAAAGTGTTTTTCATAAATAAAGTTATTAAATTTTATTCTTTTTTCTTGAAATGAAGTCTAAGAATTAGGAGACATTTACTCCATTAGTTCGCTACTGCATATGTGCTGTCGTCCATTATATCTTTTGTCTTTTAAAGGAAAAAGCAAAAAGATGTCTGCCTTATCAAAGCAAGGATTCCTGTTTTCAAAAGAAATTTTTCTTGGATTACAAAGATAGTCTTATAATCATCAAAAGAAACAAAAAATCGAAAACACATTCAACTATTTTTCAAAGCAGACAGCACAAAAAAAGTCTTCAAATAGAAACGTCTAAACGCATCCTATTTAAAGACTCAATAAATTTTCAATTATATTTATCGATTAGAACGTATTCTTTTAAGAACTCCCAAAAAGAATAAAACTATTCCTAAAACTAGTAAAACATAATATATCGAAAGATTTTTATCTTTTAAAACATTTGCCAGAACAAAAGATAGTACACTAGCAAAATAAAACGTTAAAGCAGATATGTTTTTCATCAATTAATTATTTAAAGAAGCTGTCAACAAATTCATATTTATTAAAGACTTGCAAATCCTCAATTCCTTCACCCACACCAATATATTTTACAGGAATTTGAAATTGATCTGAAATACCAATTACAACACCGCCTTTTGCAGTTCCGTCCAATTTAGTTACAGCTAATGAAGTAACTTCTGTCGCAGCAGTAAATTGTTTTGCTTGTTCAAAAGCATTCTGACCTGTAGAACCATCCAAAACCAAAAGCACATCATGAGGCGCATCAGCAACTACTTTTTGCATTACACGTTTTACTTTTGTTAGCTCGTTCATTAAATTGATTTTATTATGAAGACGTCCAGCAGTATCAATAATAACAACATCGGCATTTTGGGCAACTGCAGATTGCAAAGTATCAAAAGCAACAGAAGCTGGGTCGCTTCCCATATTTTGCCTTACAATTGGCACATCTACTCTATCTGCCCACACTTGCAATTGATCAATTGCTGCAGCACGAAAAGTATCAGCTGCACCTAAAACCACCTTATGTCCTGCTTTTTTAAATTGATAAGCCAATTTACCAATTGTTGTCGTTTTACCTACTCCATTTACTCCAACAACCATTAAAACGTAAGGCTTTTTATCTTTTGGAATTTCAAATTCTGTTGCTTCACCTGTATTTGTTTCAGATAATAAAGCACCAATTTCATCGCGAAGAATTTGATTTAACTCTTCTGTTCCTAGATATTTGTCTTCAGCAACACGCTTTTCAATTCTTGTGATAATTTTTAAAGTAGTATTTACCCCAACATCAGAAGCTACAAGAACTTCTTCCAGATCATCTAAAACATCATCATCAACTTTAGATTTCCCTGCAACGGCTTTACTTAACTTTGAAAAAAAAGTAGTTTTTGTTTTTTCAAGACCTTTGTCTAAAGTCTCCTTTTTTTCGGTAGAGAATAATTTTTTAAAAAAACTCATTTTTTGTAGATTATTTAGATTTATTAGATTTCTTGATTTTTACGCAAGAAATCCAAATCTTTAAAGAAAGCGCAATTGTTTTTCAAAAAAAGGCCAATTGTTACGATTCTTTAAATTTTTAGACAAATATAGGTAATAAAAAAGCTACTTCCGAAATGAAAGTAGCTTTTCTATATAATGTAATTGTAATTATTTCTTTTTCAAGAATTCATCAACTTCTTCAGGAGCCATAATAGATTCTACGAATGTATATGCACCAGTTTTAGGAGATTTCACCATTTTGATGGCTTTTGACAATCTCTTAGAAGCTGTTTGTAACGATGCTACGGTTTTCTTTGCCATGATTCAAATGTTATTTGAAGTTTTTCATAAAACTCGAAATGGCTAAACCATTTGAGATTTATAAAAATCTCTAATTATTACTTAATTTCTTTGTGAACAGTTACTCTTTTCAAAACTGGATTAAATTTTTTAATCTCTAATCTGTCTGGAGTATTTTTTTTGTTCTTAGTTGTAATATATCTAGAAGTTCCTGCAACACCAGAAGCTTTGTGCTCAGTACATTCTAAAATTACCTGGATTCTATTACCTTTCTTTGCCATCTTGCTATATATTTATTTAGGAAAAGATTATTTGATAAATCCTTCTGACTGCGCTTTTTTCAAAACTGCAGTGATTCCATTTTTATTAATTGTTTTTATCGTAGATGCTGCTACTCTAAGAGTAATCCATCTATCTTCTTCTGGAAGATAAAAACGCTTTTTAACTAAGTTTACAGAAAACTTTCTCTTAGTTTTGTTCATAGCGTGAGAAACGTTATTTCCTACCATCGCTCTTTTACCTGTAAGGTCACAAACTCTTGACATTATACTTATCTTTTATCGTTATTCAAAATCAGGGTGCAAAGAAAAGAAAAATAAACCATTGTAGCAAAAAATTATTGCACAAATTTTAAAATTTCTTTCTGCAAAATTTCCAAACTCTTGATAGATGCCCTATCTATCACTTTTTCACGCGGTTGTCCGAAGTTAAATTCTTCCACAATTACTCCGTTTGGAGTTGCTAAAGCAATAAAAACAGCACCTATTTCGGCATCAGAATCTCCTTTTGAAGGCCCTGCATTGCCTGTTGTTGCTAGCGCATAATCGGTTTTCAGCAAATCTTTCACGCTCAGCGCCATAGCCGAAGCAACCTCAGCACTTACGACCGAGAACTGATCAATCAAATTTTGCGGAATTCCCAAAACATTTACTTTGGCTTCTGTTGCGTAAGAAACAACGCTTCCTTTAAAATAGCCTGATGAGCCCGGAACAGATGACAGTAGCGAAGCAATTCTTCCTCCTGTACAACTTTCTGCTGTTGAGATCGTTTTGTTTTGCTTAGAAAGCAATTTGCCAATTACTGTTTCGATTGTCTCGTTTTCTTCGTAGCCTACAATTATATCATGGATTATAGCATCTAAAGACTGAACATTAGATTCTATTGCTTCTTCCAACTCTTCTTTATTAGTTCCTCTGGCGGTCAAACGCAAACGAACTCGTCCCGGATTTGGCAAATAAGCCAATTTTATAAATTCTGGAAGATTATTCTCCCATTGCTCAATACGTTCTGCAACTAAACTTTCTCCTTGACCATAAGTCAAAATAGTTTTATGAATAATATAAGGGCGTTTATATTCACGAACAATCTTTGGAATTATTTCTTCTTCTACCAAATATTTCATTTCATAAGGAACTCCTGGAAGCGAAATAAAAACAGTATCTTCCTTTTTCATCCACATTCCTGGCGCCGTACCCACTTTATTATGCAAAACAGTACAAGTTGACGGAACTAGAGCCTGATCTTTGTTCAATTGAGAAATTGGTCTTTTATAAAAACCTTCAATCAATTCGGTTACATGCGCCAAAACTTTTTGATCTACAACCAATTCATCATTAAAATATTCGCAGAATGTTTTCTTTGTAACATCATCTTTTGTCGGACCTAATCCGCCAGTTACAATTACAACATCTACTCTATTTTGCAACTGAGCAAAAGTATCTAATATATGTTTTTTATCGTCGCTAATTGACAGCATTTCTGCCACCTCAACTCCAATTCTATCGAGTGATTTAGCAATAAAAGCCGAATTTGTATCTACGATTTGGCCAATTAAGATTTCATCTCCAATAGTAATAATTGCTGCTTTCATATCAGTGAAATATTTTTGTCGCTTAAATAAATAAGCCAATAATTTATAAGTAGAAAATTTAAATTTTGTCTTGGAGGAAGGTATTAACGGCTTTTACAAACTATAAGCCTGTTTACAAAATTTAAAAAATGTTTTGACTTATTCCTTTAAAACAGGAATAAGTCAAATTTTATATTAAAGATCAAAATCTTTTTTAATTTCTTTAATCGCTTCTTTTACTTGTACTTTAATACTTTTAAAAGTTTCGATAATATCTTTTTTCTTGCCTTCAGCTTTTGTCCAAGCTTCTACTTGCAAAATTTCTTCAAAAGCCACATTTAATCCCATTAAATCTAATGTGGGCTTTATTTTGTGTGCGTACGAATAAGCATATTTATGATCCTTCTTTTTAATTCCTTCTTTAATTTGTTTCAAATCTTCTGGTACTTCTGTAACAAATAAAGTTAAAATCTGATTTACAAATTCAGGATCGTTATCTGAAAGCGCATATACTTTCGAAAGGTTGTATTTTAAAGCCATTATTTTACTTGTATTCTGAATAATTTTTTATCTTCTAAAAAGCCTTCTAAAACATCATTTGGTTTTACAGCCGCAACACCTGCTGGCGTTCCTGTAAAAATAATATCTCCTATTTTTAATGTAAAAAACTGAGACACGTGAGCGATTAATTCATCGATCTTCCAAAGCATCATACTCGAGTTTCCTTTTTGAACCGTTTCTGAATTGCTTCTTAATTCAAAATTAAGATTTTCCATAGAAACAAAATCAGTTTTTGGCAAAAAATCACCAATAACTGCAGAACCGTCAAAAGCCTTGGCTTTTTCCCATGGAAGTCCTTTTTCTTTCAATTTACTTTGCAAGTCTCGAGCAGTAAAATCGATTCCTACACTTATTTCATCATAATATTTATGAGCAAATTTTGGCTCAATATATTTTCCAACTTTATTAATCTTTACGATTATTTCAACTTCATGATGAACATCTTCAGAAAATTCTGGAATTACAAACGGATGCTGTTTCAGCAAAACCGCAGAATCAGGTTTCATAAAAACAACTGGCTCGCTTGGACGTTCGTTTTTCAACTCTTCTATATGATTGGCATAATTCCTGCCGACACA
>NZ_DHEI01000096.1:0-5422 GCF_002399805.1 Flavobacterium sp. UBA4854 | reverse complement strand
GGCTCTGTTTCTAGAACCTTCTCCACTTTTGCACCTTTATGTTTTCCAAAAGTAAAAATTTCTTCGTCATCTTGATCAAAAGCAATCATTCCGGCAAAATCTGCTATTTTTTTACGTGTTGTAAATTCAGATAAAGATTTCATGTCGTTTTCTAATTCTGGATAACGATCTAATTGTGCTTTCAAGATTTCGTAAGTTGCCATTGTATCAGCTTCTGCCGAATGCGCATTGTCAAGATTTTTTCCACAATAAAATTTCAAAGCAGCACTTAATGTACGCTCTTCCATTTTATGAAAAATAGTCTGCACATCTACAGAAACTTTGTTTTTCATATCAAAATCAACTCCTGCACGAAGCAATTCTTCTGCTAAAAGGGGAATATCAAAACGATCTGAATTAAACCCTCCCAAATCACTATCTTTAATCATATTGTGAATATGCGGAGCAAGTTCTGCAAAAGTTGGTTCGTTGGCTACTTTTTCGTCTGTTATGCCATGAACTGCAGTTGTTTGTGGAGGAATTGGAATTGTCGGATTAACCAACCAGGTTTTACTTTCTTTGTTTCCGTTAGGAAAAACTTTGAATATTGAAATTTCTACGATTCTATCTTTACCGATATCAATTCCCGTTGTTTCGAGATCAAAAAAGCAAATTGGCTTGTTAAGTTTTAATTCCATTTCTAATTTTTATAAGTTTACAAATGTAATTTTTAAAGCGGAATATCTCTCTTTATTCTGATTTTTTTTGTCGAAAAAAGCTTTCAAATCACGATTTTAACTTTTCTAAAATAAGCCTTTATCAAGATTGCGCATTTTCACTTAATTCTTTTCTTACAAAAGAAAAAATCCGATAAGTTTAAAACCTATCGGATTTGAATTTATTTTTAAAATGAATTTTAGAAATCTCTATCTACATCAAAAGCCTCTAAATATTCTGCTACTCTTTTTACAAAACTTCCTCCTAATGCACCATCTACAACTCTATGATCATAAGAGTGAGACAAGAACATTTTCTGACGAATTCCGATAAAATCACCTTCTGGAGTTTCAATAACCGCAGGCACTTTACGAATTGCACCAAGAGCTAGAATACCAACTTGTGGCTGATTGATAATTGGCGTTCCGAATACACTTCCAAAAGTACCAACGTTTGTAACTGTATAAGTTCCGCCTTGAGTATCGTCTGGTTTTAGTTTTCCAGCTTTTGCACGGTTTCCTAAATCGTTAACCGCTTTTGCCATTCCAACCAAATTCAACTGATCTGCATTTTTAATTACAGGAACAATTAAATTTCCGTTTGGCAATGCCGCCGCCATTCCTAAATTGATATTTTTCTTTTTAATGATATAATCTCCGTCAACAGAAATGTTCATTCCAGGAAAATCTTTTAAAGCTTTTGCAACTGCTTCCATCATAATCGGAGTAAAAGTCAATTTTTCGCCTTCTCTTTTTTCGAAAGCTGTTTTTACTTTATCTCTCCATTTTACAATGTTCGTTACGTCTACTTCAATAAAAGATTGTACGTGAGCAGAAGTTTGAACCGAAGCGGTCATATAACCCGAAATCAGTTTACGCATTCTGTCCATTTCAACAATTTCGTCAGCACCATTTACAGAAACTGGAACTGCTTGCTGGCTTTTTTGAGCAACTGGTTCAACTGCTTTCACAGGTTCCGCTTTTGGAGCCTCAACAATTTGAGGAGCCGCTTCAACTGTTTTAGGAGCTTGAACAGCACCTGATTTACGATCTTCTACATATTTTAAAATATCTTCTTTTGTTACGCGTCCGTCTTTTCCAGAACCCGCAATATTTTCAAGTTCGTTTAAAGAAACGCCTTCTTCCTTTGCAATATTTTTAACTAATGGAGAATAGAATTTATCTGAACTTGAAAAATCCTGAGAAGTTGTTACTGTTTCTTTAACCGCTTCGATTGTTTTTTCAATTTCAGCAGCTTCAGCAGGAACTGCAACCTCTTCAACTTTATTTGTTACTGCACTTGGCTCATCGCCTCCTTCAGTTTCAATAATAGCTATAGTTTGCCCTACTTGCACTAAATCATCTTTACCAAACAATTGCTCAACTAAAATTCCTGATACTTCGCTAGGCACTTCGCTGTCAACTTTATCTGTTGCAATTTCGAGTACGGCTTCATCAGCCTCAATTTTGTCTCCAACCTCTTTCAACCAGTTTGTTATGGTTGCTTCAGCGACACTTTCTCCCATTTTAGGAAGCTTTAATTCAAATCTTGCCATATTGTTAATCTAAAAGATGTTTTTGATTTTCAGATTGCGAAATTAACGAAAATTTTAAACATAAATTTCATTTAATATAATTTTTTACTCAATTTTCATGATTTGCCCTCTGTCATTCCTTGAATTACTTCCAATAATAAAACCTGTATTTTTGGGAAAAATTTTAAAAGTAACCTGCTTATCTTTAAGAGTTTCTATGATTTCGATACATTTTTTGAATGAAATATAGTGATTATCCAAAATGATCTCTGTCTTTTTACCCTTTAAAATTAGGCACGAATTTACCATTTTTTCTTCTTTGAAATCTAAAAAAGCAACTTTATTTTCCAAAATCGGAGCCAGTTTTTTAGCGAAATTCTCATTTTCGGAGTATAAAAAATAACTTTCTGGCAATGGATTTTCTTTTGGTTTTCCTTGAAACATTTTTGCAACAGAAAACAAAAAAGAGCCAATTTGAATAAAGACACTAAAGAACTGCGATTTCTTAAAATGCTTCTGATAAAAGAAATTCATGGCTTCTTGAAAACGCATCATATATTTTTCGTCTTTTACAGTACTTTCTCCTTTATAATGCAAAACTGTTGTTTCGTGAAAGTAAAAATTTGTTTTCCCGATTTGTAAAGCTCGATAAGACAAATCAATATCGTCGGCATACATAAAGCAATTTTCGTCAAAACCATTTAAATCTTCATACAATTTTCTTTCTAAAAACATAAAAGCGCCAACGAGAATATCCGCTTTTCCCGTTTCGTTTTCACTTAAATACTGTGCGTAATACTGATTAAAAAGTTTGGTTTTAGGAAAGATTTTATACAATCCGAAAACTTTTGTGAACGCTACCCAAGGCGTTGGAATACCGCGTTTACTTTCTGGAAGAAATTCACCAGTTCCGTCGATCAATTTACAGCCAATAATTCCGAGATTATTTTGCCTTTCGGCGAAAGCAAGAATCTTTGTAAAAGTATCTTCTGCAACAACAGTATCAGGATTCAAGATACAAACGTACTTTCCTTTCGCTTGACGAACACCAATATTATTGCCTTTTGGAAAACCAAAATTATCTTTGTTTTCTATCAGTTTTATGTCAGGAAATTTTTCTTTCATCATGAAAACGCTTTCGTCTGATGAATTATTATCAACAACAATAATTTCTGCGTCGATTGCCGCAATTGCTTCCTGAACGCTTAAAAGGCATTGTTCGAGAAAGTAACGCACATTGTAGTTTAAAATAACAATCGATAATTGCATGAATAATTAAGTCTGTAGATTTTGGCCGAAGTTAGAAATTTTCTGATAACCCTAAGCGAAGCGACCAATCGTTTTTACTAATTCCGTAATCTAAAGCGAGATTACTGCCATTGCGTTTGTTCCATTTTATGCGAATTCCGGTTCCAACTGCAGGATTCCATTTTTTGAATTCATAAGTATCAAGTTTAGAAACCGAAGAAACATTAGTAAAAAAAACAGCACCAAAAAATCCATTACGACTAATATCAGTTCTGTATTCGGTTTCAAAATAAACCAAAGCATTGCTTCTATATCTGTTTTTAGTAAAACCGCGCCCAGTTTTTCCTTCTCGATCCCAACCAATACTTGGCAAATCCAAATAATGCGGTTTTCCTCCAAAAGTCGACCAAAAAAAAGCTCTTGATGCCCAAACTCTATGTTTGGTTTTGCTAAAAGAGTGGTATTTTCTAGCATCAAAATATATAGACTGCCACTTGTCTCCTTCTACTCCGCTGGTATTGAGTCGTAAATCGGCTTCGACATACAAACCTTGTTCAGGATTAATGATATTTTCTCTTGAATCGTATAACCCTTGAATTGCAAATCCGAAAGAAGTCTCGTCAGAATAATCACCATTCATGTATTTATAATAATCTGTTTCTCCGTCTATATAAGATTCTTCAGATATATTTTTATAATTATCGAAAAGAAAACCAACTCCCAATCGATAATTCCCGACAATCTGCCTTGTAATAAACTGATAAAAACGCCATTGCTGATAATCGAGCGTTGACATTTCTTTTTCTGAATTATCTACACCCAACCCATAAGTATCCTGCGGATAAATCATATACCGATAATCTCCAATAAGATTCCATTTATTATCACTTGTATAAATATAAGATTGGATGGGAAATACAAACTGATTGCTGAAACTAAAATAAGGCGAAAAAGTAATTTGAGACATTTTAGTTTTTTCTGCATCTCCTAAGTAAAAAGTAGTCAGAAAAGAAACAACCAAACCATTACTGGAATTAACACCAACCGGAACGGGCAATAAAGAAAAAGCCAGTTTTCGTTTTCTATCTGGACGAATAGTATCCTGTTTATCAAAAATTTTATGAATGACGTCTAAGATATCCCGAGTTTCCACGGCTGTACTATCGTTTTGAGCCTGACAAAACAATCCTATAAAAAATAAAACTAAGATGTATTTTGTTTTTAAACTATTCACACACAATATCTTAAATCTCGTTTCTTACAAATTTAAAATTTTATTAAGAATATAGACAAGTTTATGCTCGAAAGTTTATGAGTGGTATTTTTTAGTCGCAGTTACAGTTTGCAAACTGAAAACTGTAACTACAAATGAAGCTGAATTTTATATCTATTCAAGATTTTCATTACAAAAAGCATAATGACAGAAAATACTAAAGACCATAAAATTCCCGGAACCCCGACTCTGAAATATCCTGGAATAATATGAACGTTTATAAGCTTACAGAAATAATAAATTACACCTGGCAAAATATAAATCAATAACGGATTTGCTGCTGCAGGCATAAAAAATTCGCTCCATTTGGTTTGCTTTTTAACTTCCATTAACCAATAGAGAAAATAAAATAAAACCGTACAAATTGCTGCCGAAAACATAGTCCATGAAGGGGTTCCTTTGATTTTTGAAATTCCGAAATATGGACGAAGCAAAATCGCTGTTACTGCAAATAAAACCGCAAAACCAATTACTGGCCAGTTGATTTTGGGATTGACTTTTCTATCAAAAAACAACAATGAAATAATTACTCCTGCCGAAACTAGAGAAGCATGAGTAAGATGTCCTGCTATAAAACTTAGCCAAGGAGTACTGTGTACAAATGAATTTTCGATTAAATTAAGAGAATTCATCGCGACAGAAAAAAACAAAAATGCAATCATTGCCCATAA